>PLXO01000115.1 GCA_003151425.1 Acetobacteraceae bacterium | reverse complement strand
TTCAGGGCGGAGCCCTGACCTTGCTACCCTCACCCGATTGCCCTGGGGCGAGGCGGTTTGCGCGGCCGCCGACGGCGGGGGACGCGCGGTTGAAATAGGATAGCCCCCTATGGTACACGGTCCACATGACCCATACCATACGGGAAAAGCAGAAGCTGCTGGCGCGCGTCCGCCGCCTGCGCGGGCAGATCCTGGCGATCGAGCGCGCCCTGGAAGGCGAGGCGCGCTGCGAGCAGGTCATGCATCTGATCGCCGGCGCGCGCGGCGCCATGGCCGGGCTGATGGCGGAGGTGGTCGAGGACCACGTCCGCACGCATCTGGTGGACGCCGAACAGCATCCGGGCGCGCTCAACACCGAAGCCGCCGAGCAACTGCTGGACGTGGTTCGCACTTATCTGAAGTAGGGGCCTGAAGCAGCGGGCCTGAAGTCAGAGGGGCAAAGATGGCCGACATCACAGCTCTCCCGTCGACGCAAGGCGCCGGACCCTTGCACAGCCACGTCTTCCTCGGGCCGGGGCATGAGCGCGCGGAACGGCGAAGCTGGGCGGTGATCTGGCTCTGCGGAGCGATGATGGTGGTCGAGATCGTCGGCGGCCTGCTGTTCGGCTCGATCGCCCTTGTCGCCGACGGGCTGCACATGTCCACCCACGCGGGCGCCCTGCTGCTCGCGGCCCTGGCCTACAGCTACGCCCGCAGGCACGCCACCGACCCACGCTTCACATTCGGCACCGGCAAGCTCGGCGACCTTGCCGGATTCACCAGCGCGATCGTGCTGGCGATGATCGCGGTGCTGATCGGCTACGAGGCGGTGCAGCGGCTGTTCACTCCGGTGCCGATCCATTTCCGCGAGGCGATCCCCATCGCCTGTCTCGGTCTGCTGGTGAATATCGGCAGCGCCTGGCTGCTCAGCGGCGGCGGCGGCCACGATCACGACCATGGGCACGCGCATGGACACGGACACGGACATGGGCACGCGCACGATGACAGCGTCGACGAACACCGGATCGAAACCGAGATCGGGCCGCTCATTCTGACGGTGTTCGAGGATGGCGTGCCGCCGCGCTTCCAGGTTCGCCTCGCGGCGGACGTCGCGCTGGCGGCAGCGGAGCTGATCATCGAGACCGAGCGCCCGGGCGGTGCCCGCCAGGTCTTCGCTATGGCGGATCGCCGCGATTACCTTGAGTCGGTCGACGCAATTCCGGAGCCGCACGAATTCATCGCTCGCGTGCGCGTGGGCGCCGCAGAACGCTCCCATGCCGTTACATTCATCGAACACCAGCACGGCCACGCGCACGGCAAGACCGGCCGGGACAACAACATGCGCGCGGCGGTGATCCACGTCATCGCCGACGCGACGGTATCGGTCCTGGTCATCGGCGGGCTGCTGCTGGCCCGCGCGTTCGGGTGGCTCTGGATGGACCCGCTCGCCGGCATGATCGGCGCCGTGGTCATCACGAGCTGGGCCTACAGTCTGGTGCGCGATACCGGCGCCATCCTGCTCGACATGACGCCCGACGACGCCATGGCCGAGACCGTGCGCCGCGTGCTCGAGGCGGATGGCGACAGGCTGGCCGATCTGCATCTCTGGCGGCTCGGGCCGGGGCACGTCGGTGCCATCGTTTCGGTCGTCACGGCGAGGCAACACGGGCCAGAGCATTACCATCGCCTGCTCGCGCGCTTCCGCAGCTTGTCGCACCTCACGGTCGAGGTTCGGCAGGCGGCATGACACGCACCGGCAGCGCGCAGTGGGATGGCGGAAATTCCCGGCCGACATGCACGGGCTGGAACGCCTGAGGCGCCGCAGCGCGGTGCGCTGGCCCGGCGAGGACGACCTGCGCCAGGTCCTCGAACCCGTTGCCGATCATCCGGTCAAGCGCGAGCACCAACTGCTGCCATGGAATGTCGTCGGTATCCGCGTCCGACGGGATCAGCGAACCGCCGCCTGAACGCCAAGGCCAGACGCCGTCAAGCCCAGACGCCGTCAAGCCCAGACGCCGTCAAGCCCAGACGCCGTCAAGCCATGTCCGGCCGCCTGGCTGACCACACGCTTGCTGAACGCCAGCGTTGGCCTCGGCAAGGATTGACCTGCCGCGCGGCTGACGCTGGCCAGCGCGACCGCATCTGCGCTCCCTCCCCCTGCGGTGCTTGGTCCGCGAAACAGATCAGGCACGGCGTGCCAGGCGCGCGGCCCGATGATTGCAATGCCATAGCCAGCACTCAACCGGACCCGCCATGCTAGACGTCATCACAGTCCAATCGAACGCTGGAACACCACAGGCTGCACCGCCGGTAGCGCCCGAGCACCATATGACGTTCCGTCAGGTGCTCTCGGCGCTGAACCCGCTGCAGTACTTGCCGGTGATCGGCACAATCTACCGCGCCGTGACCGGCGACCAAATCCCCGAGGCGTTGCGCACGGTTGGCTCGATCGTCGTGGGCGCCCTGACCGGCGGCCCGATTGGCGCCGCGATCAGCGCCGGGATCGCGGTGGTGGAGAAGATCACCGGCATCGACATGGACAAGGTCGGCCAGAGTATGCTGGCCGGCCTCGGATTTCATCACCAGCCGGTCGCCAGTCCCGGTTCGGCGCCTGCCGAGGCAGCAGGCCAGGGCTCTTCCGCTGCGCCGGCCGCTCTGCCAGCGCCTGCCGCTTCGCCGACTCCCCTGCCAGCCCCTGCCGCTGCGCCGACGGCCGGGCCAGGTCTTTCCGTTTCGCCGGCCGTCTCGCTGACCCAGGCCTGGTCGCCGGCCCAGTTGGCGGCCTACGGGGTCAGCACTGCCTTGGATGGCACCCTCAAGCTCGCCGGTCTCAGCGGCGCGGACGTGCTCAATTCGCTCGAAATGTCGCGCATCCAGGTGGCACGGAACGCCTACGGGCAGGCCGCGCACCTGGTGGGCTGACACGGGCCGTCACCGTCCCACGCCGTCATGCCAGCGGCGCCAAATGGCGGGCACTTCCGGCATTCAGCGCCGTCGGTCAGGACTCACTGACACGATGCGAGATCAACACCCCACGCAGCGGTCCGGCTGCCGCTGCGATAGCACCCCAGAGCCCACATCCCGGCGTAGCGATCGCCATTGAGCCACGCGGCAATTCCGAGTCCGTTGGGAAGGTTGTCCCGCCATTCACCATCGTACCGGGCGCCATCCGCACGCACTTCGGTTCCCCGGCCGTTCTTCTTGCCGTCCCGCCATTCCCCGTCGTAGCGGCTGGCTGCGTACGTATACACGCCATGGCCGTTTTTCTGATCGTCCCGATACTGCCCGTCATAGCGATCGCCGTTGGCGTACGTGTACACGCCATGGCCGTTCTTCATGTCGTTCTTCCATTGCCCGTCGAAGCGTTCGCCCGTCGCCAACGTGACCTTGCCATGGCCGTCCATCTTGCCATCCCGCCATCGGCCTGTGACCTGCGGGCCCGGCTTGCCACTTTGCAACCATTGCAGGACGCCGCGCCCTTGAGCCAATTTGTTTCGGCATCCGCCTGTCCATTTGATCGATTCGTCGGGCTGCGGGTTGGCATCCCACACCCGGCATCCGGTGCGAGCATCCGCAATCCAATCGGGTTGCAGCGATTGCCCGAACGCCGATACGGAAACCAACAACAGGCACGCCGCAAGCATCACCCATCCGTGCATGACTGCCGCCTCCTGTTTGACCTTCAGCAGCCCGCCTCGGCGATCAGGCAAGGGTGGCTCGTCCGGATCGGCCGGCTCGGCAAGTCGATGCGCGCAACCATGCCGCAGGGGGGCTATCCCGGCAGCCTGCAAAGCCACAATCCAAACCTGAACCCTCCCGCGACATCCGGCAACGCTGGCGGCGAAGGCGGCAACGCTGGCGGCGAAGGTGGCGATGAAGGTGCAGAGCCACACGAGCTCCTCGTTGCGAGCGAACCACATCCCGGTGCGCGGCAGCCCGGCTTGCGCCGATTCAACCCTACGGGTCGAGAACGCTCATCCATGCAGAATGGATAGCGGACGCTCGATTGACTGGCTGCTCAGGCCATGTCCCCACGGTCAATCACCAGAGGCCCTCCGGGGTCAAGCAGGAGGCGGGGTCGGAGCAAAGCCACAGCACGCCGCCAAAAGGACGCCGAGGGAAGCGACAGAATCGACCCACCAACCATCAAGACAGATATTGACCCACCGACATCAAGAAAGAAGTCGGCGGCTCGCTCGACGACCACAACCAACGATATCGGTGCGCCACGGCGCTCGTGCTGTGGATTGATATAGATCAATGCGGGGGGACGATGTCTCATCTTCATTGACACGGAGGGCATACGCCAGTATGATAAGAACCGGGAGCCGCACCAGGTACTGCCGACAGGCGGAGAAATGTCGGGTGAAGCTCACATGGTGGATTAGACCGAGACACCAACTCAAAGCGTTCGGCCTCCGGCCAATCGCATTGACCGGGGCCCTTTTGAGCGTGCTGTTTCCTGGCTCCGAAGCATGTCGAGCGAAAGGAAATCACATGCGTACCCTTGTCCAGCCGCCACCCACGTTACACTGCGACTTCTGCCATGGCGAGCTACGGCTCAAACAGATGGGCCCGGACGGGCCGTTGGCGGAATTTGATATCCAAACATTCGTCTGCGTAAAGTGCGGCCATGAGAAGTTCCATACGGTGATGCACGACCCCTATGTCGCACACACAGCGAGCAGGATGCCGGCCGCCAAGGTAGCCTAGCACGTCTGCACACACAGGTTTTGGCCGCCACGCCTGATCGCCTCACGCTGCCGGTGCGGCGCCAGGGCTGGATTCCGTCCAGTCTTCACGCCACGGGCCACGGCGTGGTCCCCTCTGCCTGTCCGCCACGTATCGGGTCGCCCTCGAGTTCGGCACGGTCTTGAAGCGCGCTCGCCCGGACGGCTTGGGAGGATGGCGGGGCCCGAGGGGCGAAATCGGGGAGGGCGCAAATAGTCTCAACGTGAGGCAGCGTGCCGTGTTCCATTCGACGTGGGACGGGTGTTGATGTCGTGCGCCGATTGAATCCGAGTTTTTGCGTCAGTCAGACGAGACACGATCAGGTCGATGTGTTTTCGCACCGCCTCAATCGGCATTTGCAGCTTCGCAGCGATCTGGTGTGGACCGAGACCATCAGAGACGTGGTACATGATCTCAAAATGTTGGCGCATCAGCGGGGCTTGCGTTGCATGGGATCGTGCGAGCTTGCGTATCTCGGTCAGTTGGCGGTGATGCTCTGCCGACATCTCGGAGTTGATGACGCTCACCGCATCGTCGCCACACAGGATGATTGCCGTGATCATTGGCCGATTCTCCCGAGACGGCGGAGATTGTGTCTCGGCATTGGCGGCCATGGCAAGCCTTGCGCAACGGGTCCAACAACTTCGCACCATTGTTCCTCGGAGTGTTGCCCTTCTTGCTCACCGGCCGGACCTTCAGCACCTCATCGCCAATCGGCGGGTGCGATCCCTTGCAGTCTCCGAGACGACGGCACATCAGCCTCATCCCGGGCCGGGATGACGATCCGCTCACCGGTCGGTGCAGCGTCGCGGTGGTGGTCGAGTGGACGTTCACCGCTGCGTCGTCTCTGCGGCACCACGGCTTGCCCGGTCACCCCCGAGACCCCGTTCAATCAGTCCAGGACTGTTCCGGCGGTGGCAGTAGCTGCAATCGAACGGCCCACTCGGTCGTTGAGCCGAGCCGGCGCTCCCGGCGCGTCGCCGCCGCGATCGTAATCGCCTACGCGCTCATCTCGATGGTGCCGTTACTGTGGATCCTCCTGGCCGGCATCAAGTCGCCATCGGACTCGATCAGCTATCCGCCAAAGCTGGCGTTCACGCCGGCGATCGAGGGCTACTGCAATTTGTTCTCGACGCGCTCGCGCCAGACCGCGGAATACATGGCGACCCTGCCGCCACCGTCCAGCCCCTGCGAGGAGATCGCGCGGTCGCACAATCTCGTCATCGCCGGTCCATCGAACGACGTGCCGCGCTTCATGAATTCGTTCGTCATCGCGTTCGGTTCGACGTTCTGCGCAGTGGTGCTCGGCACGCTGGCCGCTTACGGATTTTCCCGCCTCCGCGTCCCGCTTGCCGACGACCTGTTGTTCTTCATCCTCTCGACCCGCATGATGCCGCCGATCGCCGTCGCGATCCCAATCTACCTGATGTATCGTGCGCTCGGCCTGTCGGACACCAAGCTCGGCATGATCCTGCTCTATACCGCCGTGAACGTGTCGCTTGGGCGAGCATAATCTCGTCACGCTCGGCGATCCCGCGTCGGGGCTCGTCCCGGGCGACGATGTCGCGATTACGCCAGCCGATCCATTGTTCTTCGACGCCGCCGGCGCACGGGTGCGTGCATGAACGAGACGAGGCCCGACCAGCCATGAATGCAGTCATCGATGCAGCCATGGATGCCGAACGCATCCGCGCCCTGATCGAGGCGGTCGCGTCGGCCGTGATCGATCATGCCGACGAGCTGACCGCGCTCGACCAGGCGATCGGCGACGGCGATCACGGCTTGAACATGAAGCGCGGCTTCGAGGCGGTGCGCGCCGATGCGGCGGGGGTTGCCGCCAAGCCGCTGCCGGACGCGCTGAAGGCCATCGGCACACAGCTCGTCATGAAGATTGGCGGCGCGTCCGGCCCACTCTATGGCACGCTGTTCCTCGCGCTGGCCAAGGAGATCGGGCCGAACGGCGAAAATGCCGCCAGCGCATTCGCCGCCGCTGTCGAGGCGGTCAAGGCGCGGGGCAAGTCGCAGGCCGGTCAGAAGACGCTGCTCGACGTGCTGGTGCCGGTGCAGCTTGCGCTGGCCGACGGCGGTCCTGGCATTCTCGATCATCTCGCCGCGATCGCCGATGCTGCCGCCGACGCAACGATCGCGATGCAGGCGATACGCGGCCGCGCCGCGTTTTTGGGCGAGCGCTCAATCGGTCATATGGACCCCGGCGCGCGTTCGTCGGCGCTGATGGTCGCGGCTGTTTGCCGGGTGTTGGGAGGCTGACGCATGGCCAACGTCGGAATCGTCATCGTGTCGCACTCACCCAAGATCGCCGAGGGGGCCGCGGACATGGTGCGCCAGATGGTCGGCGACAGCGTGAACCTCGCTTGCACCGGCGGCAACGCTGACGGCGGCCTGGGCACCGATGTCGCGGCGATCATCGCCGCGATCAAGCGCGCGTGGTCCGAGGCGGGTGTTGCAATCCTCGTCGACCTTGGGGGTGCCGAGACCAACAGCGAGATGGCCGTCGAGATGCTCGACGCGAACCTGCGGGGCCGTGTCGTGATCTGCAACGCGCCGATCGTCGAAGGCGCCGTGATCGCCGCCACCGAGGCGTCGGGCGGCTCATCGCTGGAGGCCGTGCGGCGGATGGCCGAAGAACTTGCGCCGCAATGAAGGACACGTGACGACGATGCACGCGGTGACGGCCTCGGCGGTGCTGACGAATGCGGTGGGGCTGCATGCGCGGCCCTCCGTCAAGCTCACGCGCCTGGCCAAAACCTTTGCCTGCGACATCGAAATTGCGTTGTCCGCGGACGGGCCGTGGGTGGACGCCAAGAGCCCGGTGAAGGTGATGCGCGTGAAGGCGCCGCAGGGTTCGATCCTGCATGTGCGCGTGACCGGCGAGGATGCGCCGGCCGCGGCCAGGGCGATCATGGCACTGGTGGAGGCCGGCTTCGACGAGGCCGAGGCGGATCCGCAGCGCCGCGACAGTCATGACTGAACGTCGCCTGATCGGCCGCACCGCGGCGCCGGGCCTCGCGTCGGGCCGGGTCGCGGTGATCGGCACGGAGCAGACGGTGCGGCGGGTTGCGGGCGCGCCGGCCGACGAGGCGCAGACGCTGCGGCGGGCGATCGCTGCGACGTTGGCGGAGGTCACGACCTTGGCCGGCAGCGCCAACGGTGAGGCCGCGGACATGCTGGGCTTTCAGGTCGCACTGCTGTCCGATGACGAACTGGCGCGTCCGGCGCTTGCGGCGATCGCCGGCGGCGCATCCGCCGACAGTGCCTGGATGGCCGCGATGGGGGCGGAGATCGCGGGCTACGGCGCGGCTGAGGACGAAAATTTTGCGGCCCGCACGGCCGATCTTGAGGACATCCGCGACCGCGTGTGCGCGCATATGGCGCCGGGCGGCGCGGACGCCGCGATTCCCGACGGCGCCGTGGTGGTCGGGGCCGACCTGCCACTGTCTCGGTTCCTGTCAATCGACTGGCGGCGCGGCGGCGCGATCGTGCTGACGCGAGGTAGCCCGTCCAGTCACGTCGCCATGCTCGCGCGGGCCCGAAAGGTACCGATGGTCGTGGGGCTCGGCGGCTCGCCGGAGGCACTCGCCGGGCATGAGGCGCTGGTCGACGCCGGCGCCGGGGAAGTGGTGCTGACTCCGGATGCTGCCACGCGTGTCAGGTTCGAGGCCAGGCGCGGGACAGCGGCGGTGGCGGCGGCTGCCCTGGACACCTGGCGCGATGGACCCGGCGTCACCGCCGATGGCACGCGGGTCGCGGTGCATCTCAATGTCGGCGACCCGGCGGAGCTTGACGGCCTCGACCCCGCGATCTGCGACGGCATCGGCCTGGTTCGCACGGAGTTGCTGTTTCACGGCACCGCCGGGCTGCCGGACGAGGCGGCACAATACGAAGTCTACCGCCGGATCGCAGCGTGGGCCGATGGGCGCCCGGTGACCATCCGCACGCTGGATGCGGGCGGCGACAAGCCGATCCCGGGCGTGACCGTGGACGACGAGAGCAATCCGTTCCTGGGTCTGCGCGGCATCCGGCTGTCGCTCCGCCATCCCGATCTGTTCCGCACCCAGTTGCGTGCCCTGGCGCGTGCCGCGGTCCACGGCGAAGTGCGGATCATGTTGCCGATGGTCACGATTCCCGCCGAGCTCGAGGCAGCGCGACGGATGCTGGACGAGTCGATCAGCGACCTGGCCCGCGACTGCGTCCCCGCCCGTCGTCCGATGCTCGGCATCATGGTCGAGGTGCCCGCCGCCGCCATCGCGATCGATCGGTTCGATGCAGATTTCTTCTCGATCGGCTCGAACGACCTGACGCAATACGTCACCGCGGCGGCGCGTGACATCGGAACGGTCGCTGAGCTCGCCGATCCGCTCAATCCCGCGGTGCTACGCCTGATCGCGGTCGTTGCACGCCACGGCCGAGAGGTCGGACGCGACGTCAGCCTGTGTGGCGATGCCGGCGGCGAGCCAAAGCTGGTGGCGCATCTGCTGCACGCCGGGCTTCGCTCGCTCTCCGTCGCACCCGCGGCGTTGGCGCGGGCGAAGCAGGCCATCGCCGGCACCGATCTGCGGCATCCGCCGCCATGAGCGACAATGCCGACGGCGCACTGGTGGGGGACTAGAGCACGTTCACGCTGAC
>PLXO01000039.1 GCA_003151425.1 Acetobacteraceae bacterium | reverse complement strand
CCCCCTGGCGGGTTTCAGGGCGGAGACCTGACCTTGCTTCGCCTCACACGAGGGGGCTGCGTCAGAGGCGGCGGGGGATGTGACGGGCCAGGGCCCCCGCTGCCACCATCATGGCGCCGCTGGCGATGAAGACGGACGGCAAGCTGAACACCGACAGCAGGATGGCGAAGACCACGGGCGGGCCGAGCTGGGCCACATCGCGGTAGCTGACGAACACGGTGGTCATCTCCGAGCGTTCGTGGGCGTGCACGGCGCGCAGAAACAGCAGATTGCCGGCGCCGTCAATTGTTTCGGTGCCGAACGCGGCCAGCACGATCATCGCCGCGCCCAGCCAGGGGATGTGGAACGCCAGTGCGGCGCAGACGCTCAGCACGCCCGTCGCTGCGTAGCCGAGCATCAGCAGGCGGCGCAGCCCGTAGCGTCGGCCGGCCCAGCCCCAGAGCGGCACCATCCACATCCAAGCGGAGCCGATCGAGACAATCACGCCACCCGTTTCGGCACCGAGCCCAGAGGTCACCGCGAAGATCGGCGTATACACGAAGAACATGTTCCACCAGGCGGAGCGGGCGGCCGCCAGCGTCCAGGCCAGACGCAGTCGCGGCTGGGCGAAAAAGCGTCGCAGATAGCGTGCCGGGCTCGGCGGCGGGCGGCGCGTCGAGGTGATCACCGCGTTCTCGCCGAGACGCAACGACCAGAACAGCGCGATCACCGCCACCGACGCGGCCATGGTGATCGCGAACGGCGCGGCGAAACCGACGCTGTGTTGCAGGTAGACGCCGAACCAGGGGCCAAGCGTCCACGGGCCGGCGCTGGCAAAGATGCGGAGCGGCTCGAAGTGCCGCAGCTCGTGGCGCGAGACGTTGTCCAGCAGGTAAAGCTGGCTGGTGACCTCGATGCAGGCAAAGGCGAAGGTGCTGAGCGCGAGGCCGACGGCAAGCGCGGGCAACCGGTCGGCCGCCATCAGCACGGCGCTGGCGGCGAGCGACAGCGCACCGAGGGTGAACACGAAGCGCCGCTTGATCAGCCGCACCAGGAACGGAATGCAGAAGCGCCCGGCCACCGCGACGAGGCCAGCGGCGACATAGAGCAGCGTCACCGCCCGCGCACCACCAAGCAGATTCAGCGCTTCCAGCGGCACGACCGTGAGCAGGATCGCCTGCGCCACGGCGGGCACGAAGAACAGGCTGAGGTATGCCATCGCCTTGCGGCGCGGCAGTGCACCGATCGTGGACGCGGCGGGTCGGGCGTGCGCGGCCGCGCTCATGGGCGGGCGGCCACGCCGTCCGCCGTCCGTGCGCCGTGTGACTGGCGGGGCAGCATCGTTCCTCCCGACCCGCGGTTGCAGGGTCAGGTTTGTAGCATTGCACGTGCCGGGCGGCGCACGTAGCCCCGCGGCGACAGCCGCGCGGCAGACGCATGGCGGATAGGTCGGCGGCCTGGTTTGGTCGGCACCATTGCCCTTTTGTGATGGCGGGCTTGACCCCGAGGGCTTGGGAAGGCCGGGCGTGACCCCGGGGGCTTGGGAAGGCCGGGGCTGGGGCGTAACATTCTCCCCCTCCCCTTGCCGGCTCGGGCCGCGAAACGGAGGAAGGATGGTCGGAGCGGTCTCGGGGCAGGAGGCTCCGGTTCGACGCTCGACCGCGCGACGGGCGCGCATTGTCGGCGCGTTTCACCCCACAATCTGATCGTGCTGTGATCTGGGTCACAGGTTTGCCAACCCATTGCGCGATACTTTTGTTGCAGACTAGGGTGCGACGCGCGTTGCGCCGAGGGGCGGGGCGAGTTCGACTTGCTGCCTCGAGACTTGGAGCGGGAGGGGCCCAAGAATGCCGAACGATGCACTGTCTGCGCTCGATTCTATCGCCGCCGTGCCGGGCGTGGTCGACCCACAGGTCAAGCTGGATGCCACGACACCGCCAGCCACGAACGATAACCCTGCCCCACCTGGCGCCCCCGACGAAGCGCAGCCGACCGGGGGTGAGTTAAAGGTTGGCGGCCTCGATGAGCGGGGCAACACGGTCAAGTACATCTACGCGCGCGATCCGGATTACATCGTCTACTATAGCCGGCTTGAGCACAGCTCCGACCGTGCGGACGACGGTGGGGAAGGCCGCGCAGTAGGCGGACGGAGCTGGCCGCGACGAGCTGGCAGGTGGTCCGCGATACAGGGCCCCGACCCTGCCTATGAAAGCGAGGGCGTGCAGGCGCAGCTCTCGTCCGCGCAGGCCAAGCGCCAGTTGCAGCGGGCGAAGCTGCTGCCCCTGGGGACCGAGCGCGCCAAGCTGCAAGCCCTGCTCCGCGGCTGGCCACGTCGGCAGAGTTATGATTCATCGATTGCCACCGCGTTGCAGCTGGCGCTGGATGGGAACAATGACGGCGCATCGGCGAAGAACGCGATCGAAACGATAACCGATGCAAGGGTGGCCATCCTGGGAGAATGCGAGACTGCCGGGCGCGCCCAGTATGTCCGGTTCGCCCTGGCTTTTGGTGTCCTCGGCTTGCTGCTGCTGTGGATCGCGCAGACGCTGGTCCACCGTGGCGAAAGCGTGTGGCTTGGGACCGAGGCGGGACTGTTCGGCGCAATCCTGTCAATCGCGATCGGCCTGCGCACGCGCACCGTGGCACTCGATATCGGCCTTGCGGGAAACCTGTCCGACAGCGTGCTTCGTCTGATCACCGGCGCGGTGTCGGGCGGAACGCTGGTGCTGCTGTTCTCGACCGGGATCGTGCCGCCGCTGCACACCTTGCACGGCGATCTGGATGTCGCACGGTCGGCGTCGTTCGCCCTGCTGCTGGGCATCATCGGCGGCTTCGTCGAGCAATTGGTCCCCAGCCTGCTGGACAAGCAGGCTGACCGACTGACCGACGGCGACGGCGGTGGGAAGTCCCCTTCGGCGGATGGCGGCAGCAAGCCGGGGGATGGCGGAGCCAAAAAGCCATAGCGACGCAACCGCCGGGGGGACGCGTTGTTGCAGGGGGGACAGGATGCCGGCGATCACGCGCGGGCGGCGCCCCATGCCGCTGGGACATCCCACTCACTCGGAAAGGCAAACGAGCGGCTGGCGCGGGCAGAATTGTTGCCAATCGCAAACCGCCTGTTGATCGGCGCGCGTTATCCGCGGTGACAGCAAGACGCCGATTGGGATAACGCACACAGTACCGGGCACACGGCATTTGCCGGGTTTTGCCGATTCCAGCATGATCGCGAGCGGAGTCGCGCCATGTCGGTCGCACGCACCGCGCCGCGACTCCGCAGTCTCCGGTCTGGCGCACTGCAAAGCCCGGTCGCCACTCAGCCAAGTCGAGGATTCGCCTGATGACCAAGCCCGCCAACGCCGGACAGAGCAGCGACTGGGATCGTGACGCGGCGCTGACCTCGGCGCGCATCCTGCTGGAGATCAAGGCGGTCAACTTCCGCCCCGACGAGCCGTACACCTTCACCTCGGGCTGGAAGTCGCCGGTCTACATCGACTGCCGGCGGATCATCTATTTCCCCCGCGCGCGCGCCAAGATCTGCGACCTGGCGGTGGAGAAGATCAACCGCCACGTCGGCTTCGAGAGCATCGAGGTGGTGGCCGGCGGCGAGACCGCGGGCATTCCGTTCGCCGCCTGGATCGCCGACCGCATGGCCGCGCCGATGGCCTATGTGCGCAAGAAACCCAAGGGCTTCGGCCGCGCGGCGCTGATCGAGGGCGACGTGCCGGAAGGCAAGCGCACGCTGCTGGTGGAAGACCTGACCACCGACGGCGGCTCGAAGATCCGCTTCGCTCAGGCGTTGCGCGACGCCGGCGCCGTCGTCAACCACACCTTCGTGGTGTTCTTCTACGGCGTCTTCCCCGGCGCCTTCGAAACGCTGGCGCGGATGGACATCGCGCTGCACCATTTGTGCACCTGGTGGGACGTGCTGGAAGCCTGCCGCGAGCGGCCGTATTTCTCCGAAGGGGCGCTGTCCGAGGTGCGGAAATTCCTGGAGGACCCGGTGGCGTGGTCGGCGGCGCATGGCGGGGTTGCCTCGGCCGAGGAGGCGATGGCCCGCAAGGCGGCAGCCGACACCGAATAAGCTTGCGACGGCAACATTTCCCTCGGCCAATGTGACGTAATACCGGCTGCACCAACGTGGCCGGGGGGGACGCCAAGCATGCTCGGGACATTCGCCGCACTGCTGCTGCTCGCCGCGCTCGCCGCACTCTATATCCACAACCGCCGGCAGACCCAGCACACCATCCTGCGCAACTTCCCGATAGTCGGGTATTTCCGCTATTTCGCCGAGACGCTCGGCGAATACATGCGGCAATATCAGTATCTTCCGAATTGGGCGGAGCGGCCGTTCAACCGGCTGGATCGAGCCTGGGTGTATCGGTCGGCGAAAGGCGTGTCGAACCTGGTCAGCTTCGGCAGCGAGAACGTGCCGCCCTACGTGTTCCGCAACGCCGCGTTCCCGGTGCTGGATGAGGAAAAGCAGTCCTACCCCGGGAAATGGATCGGCATCGCCGAGGGGCCGGGCGCGTGTCGAGAACCCTATTTCGCCAAGAGCTTCTTCAACATCTCGGGCATGAGCTACGGCGCGCTGTCCTCGGCTGCGGTCACCGCCCTGTCGCGCGGCGCCAAGCAGGCCGGCATCTGGATGGCCACCGGCGAGGGCGGCCTGGCGCCCTACCACCTGGACGGCGGCTGCGACCTGATCATGCAGATGGGCACCGCCAAGTACGGCGTGCGCGACGCCGAGGGGAAGCTCTCGGAGGACCGGCTGAAGGAGATCGCGGCCTATCCCCAGATGCGCATGTTCGAGGTCAAGCTGGCGCAGGGCGCCAAGCCGGGCAAGGGTGGCATCCTGCCGGCGGCCAAGGTCACGCCGGAGATCGCCGCCATCCGCGGCATCCCGGCGGGCGAGGCTAGCATCAGCCCGAACCGGCACCGCGACATCGGCAACATTTCCGAGCTTGGCCAATTCATCGCCCGGGTGCGCGAGGTCACCGGACTGCCGGTGGGGGTGAAGTTCGTCGTCGGGGATTTGGATTTCCTTGATGCGTGGTTCAGCAACTGCATCACGTTTCCGGAACATTGCCCGGACTATGTGCAGGTCGATGGCGGCGAGGGCG
Organism: Acetobacteraceae bacterium; assembly: GCA_003151425.1. Classification (GTDB taxonomy): domain Bacteria; phylum Pseudomonadota; class Alphaproteobacteria; order Acetobacterales; family Acetobacteraceae; genus Palsa-883. The sequence goes on along the minus strand of PLXO01000039.1, from coordinate 32,458 downwards.
GGTCGGGCGCCGCTCCGGCCCCGCTGATCGACTATGTCGGCATGCCGATCACCGAGGCGTTGTCGATCACCGCCGCGGCGCGCGAGCGGCACGGGTTGCACGAGCGCATCCGCATCGTCGCGTCGGGCAAGCTGGTGACGCCCGACAAGGTGGCGTGGGCGATGTGCATGGGGGCGGATTTCGTGTCCTCCGCGCGGGGTTTTATGTTCAGTTTGGGGTGCATCCAGGCGATGAAGTGCGGCTCCGGCCGGTGCCCGACCGGCGTGACGGCGGCCGACCCACGGCTGATCGCCGGGCTCGATCCGGCCGACAAGGCGGTGCGGGTGGCGCGGTATGCGCAGCGGGTGCAGGACGAGGTGGAGATGATCGCGCATGCCTGCGGGTTGACCGACGCCACCGGGTTTTTGCCCCGCCATGTCACCGCGATCGAGCGCGGGGTCGGTGGGTTCCGCGCGGCGCAGGGCGGGGATTGAGCGGGACGTGAAGTGTTCTTCTCCCCCTCCCCTTGAGGGAGGGGGGTTGGGGGGAGGGGTCGGCGCCGCAACGGGCTGCTCCGCCGGTGTCGCACCGTTGATTTGCCTGCCTCGTTGTGATATTGTGCACAATGCAACTAGCGCACAACAGCAAGACGGCGATGTCATGGCTTTCCTGTCTGTCAGAGTCTCGGAAGACGTTCGCAATCGGGTAAAAGCCATCGCCGCCGTGCGCGGTACAAAGCTGCAGGACTTGGTCGGCGGACTGATCGAGCGTTTCCTGGCGGAGGCGGAGCGGCGCCCACCCGAACTCGGCGACGTCCTGCGCCGCCTGCGGGAGCACGAGACCAGCCTGCGCGACAGGGGCATCACCGCCCTCTGGGTGTTCGGCTCGGTCGCCAGAGGCGAGGCTCGGCCGGACAGTGAAATCGATCTGGCGGTCGATTTCGCCCCCGGAGCGGCACCATCACTGCTGACCCTGGCCGCCTTGAAGGGCGAGCTCGGCGCGGCGCTTGACCGGCCGGTCGATCTCGGCGAGCGGGCCGCCATGAAGCCACGCGTGGCCGAGGCCGCGGCGCGTGAGATGGTCCGCATCTTCTGATGGCGCGCCGCAGCGTCGCCGATCGCCTGCCCGATATTCGCGAGGCCGCGACCGACCTGTGCGACTTCGCGGCCGACATCGCCACTGAGGCGTTCCACGCGCTGCCGCACGCCAACCGAATGGCCTACCGTGCCGTCAAGAACGGGCTTTCCGAGATCGGCGAGGCGGTCAAGGCGATCCCCGAGGACATCAGGCAGCGCCACAAGGCAGTCGACTGGAAGGGCTTCGCCGGGTTGCGCGATCTGGTCGCGCACCAGTATTTCGGCATCGACACCAGCAGGCTCCTGCCGATCCTCAGGAAGGAGATTCCCGGTCTGCTGGCCGCGGTCGAGATCGAACTCCTGCGCCTCGGCGGGGCGGACGAGCCGGAACCGCGTGGCAAACAGTGAGTTTGGATTTCCTCGACGCCTGGTTCAGCAACCGCTTCACGGCGAATCATGCTATAATGGTGCCGGAAGGACTTGGCCATGACTGACGACCGCACCACGGAAATGCAGACGCTCTACCGGGAGGCGTTTCGCAATTTCGGTGCCGTGGCGCTGTGGAATATGCGCGCGGTCGAAGAACCGACCCGAGCGGACGCGCTGGCCATCACGGCGGCGCTGCGTACGCATGGCCGCATGGACGGGCGGCGGCTCGCCGAGCGGATCGAGGAAATTTGCCGTGCCGATCACTAACTTCCAGTCGGACGTTCTGCGGTTGCTGGCGGCGCAGCGTAGCCACGACAGCGACATCGCCGGCGGCGTCGCAATCAACCGCGATGGCCCGCGGATTTCAGCCGACATCGACATCGATCTTCAGTCCGAGATGGCGGACAAGGGCGCCGCTGAGCACGAGGCTGAGCACGAGGCTGAGCGTGAGGATGGCCGTCTCGGCGTCCGGGCCCCAAGGCGGACAGCGCCATGGCGAAGCTGAATGCAGTTTGGGCGCATGGGAAATTCCAGCGGCCAATGCGGGTCGCCCGGGAGATTGACCCTTGCTAGCCTTTGGTCTTTAGTTGGTCGCATACCGCAGCGATGTCGTCAGCGTGGTTTAGTAGCCAAGCGTAATCTGGATGAACTGCTACCAACTGTCTTGCAAACGGAAAGAATCGGCAAATTGTCCTAAAAAGGTTCAGCGCGCGGTCGTCTTTGAAGATGGAACCAAGGTTTTTCGCATTGCTAATGATGTACCCAACAAATGAAATTGAGATGTTGGTAAAGGAGCGTAGCGCTGACATGATTCCAACGGCAACGCTCTGTTCGCTCCCCTTGCGGGATGCTGTTGCTGCGAATTCGCGAAGGGAGTGGGGAATTTCCGGATCGACACTGTCATGTGACTCAGCGAGTGTCTCGGCTCCTGCTTCCGTGGCGGCAACAATGTCTGTCGTGTGGCCGCCTATCTCGATATCAAGCACAACCGATTGTCTTACGTAAGCGTGCCACTCTTCGAAGCTATTGATGAACATGCGAGAGTTGCGGACCACCGCGTCGACCCGCTGAGCAAGAGGGTCAGACAGCTCGTGCCTCAGCGGGCCGACTGAACTTTCTAGCAGATAGAGATGAGCGCCAAAGGATAGCAACGTGGTGATCGACCAATCCTGTAGCAAGGCTTCAGCTTCCCGAAAAAAAGATACCGTCCTCTTGTCGGTGTTTGCCGCTTCAAGATCAGAAGCGACCGCGTGATATTGCTCGGCTAGATATTGACTCATGCCGGCAATTGGAGCGGTTCTTTCGATCGGACGCCCAGGTTTTCGGATTAGCCTGTTGTCGTCAATCTCGGTGAGAATTGGGGCGTCTATCTGATCAGGGATACGCTTATCGACGCCCCCGCTCCGAGCGGGCTCTAAAGGGGTGGAGTCGATTCCGAGTTCATCCGCCGTAAGACGTCGGACTTGGCGTTTTGTCCTAGCCATTATGGCGCTCCACGTACTTTAGAGGGCTGTGTAATGGGTACGTTTTGCAGGTACGAAGGGTCCACCTCAAACAGCCTGTCGAAGATTGTCGTCCCATCGCTGAGTGCGGCCAGGCCGAATTCCCGCACAAGCTCGTTGACAAAGATTTCGTGTTCAGGCGTACCTTGCGTCCTGGCAACCATACCGTAGTCTCGATATAGGAATATAGAAAGCGGCACCGCTGGCACCCGCCGACCGAACAGAAGATGTTCGAGTGCAGCCGACGCATGCTCTTCAGGCAACGAGTAGCGCACCGCCTTTCCCCTACCGCTGACTGAAACAACTTTTCGGAAAGCCTTCTCCGGACGGAGGGAACTCGCTGCGTACGAGCCCGCCACATAATTGCTGGCACCGAAGATGCTCGCACGGTTCGATAGTGAAAAAGGGATGACATAGGGTCGCTCTGGAGGAGCCTCACCATACTCCAGGAATTCTGCAAAAAACTGCGCGAAGTCCGCCATGACAACGTTCCGGTGTTGTGCGGACACCGCAACACGCAACATGCAAAGGTAGCCAGCAAAATGCTGGTGTATCTTACGCTTTCGCAACTCGTGGACTGAGGCTGCTACCGCTTGGATTGTCGCTACGACAGGTTCGTTGATCGTCTCCGACATCTAGCACTCCTCCCTGCCACCCCTCTCGGCGGGTCGGCAATACCAAGTCAACCCCAACGGCACTACGGCCGAGCATGTTAGAAATTCTCGCAGTCGTTCCGGTACCTTGGAATGGATCCAACACTATCCCTGGTCGAAACACGGCACCACATCCACAGTCACTCCAACCCGCAGTTCGTTTGCGCGCAAAGGTGAACTCCCTGAAGTACCCACCCAACGCAAGCTTTGCCTCTGCTGCTAGGCGTTTCACTTCTGCAGAATTTTTGCCGCTCCCACTTTGGACCTGCATGGCTTTACCTGCATCCGAAATCCCTGTGGCCTGGATTGCCGCGATATGAGCGGGTGTGAGTCCCTTCTCTGCAGCTAGTTGCATGGCTCGTCTTGCTTGTGGTCTTGCGGGGTCGAGTTCAGCTGTGCGCTCGATCAATCTTCGTCGTGGCTTCCCACATTTGGAGCAAACGGCATTCGGACAGGCCAGCAGGATGGCGCGCTCAACTAGCTCGTCTGGAAATGGTGCCAAGTGTGTCCCCATATTCCGCCGGAGGGGTATGTGCCACACATCTCCCGGATTAGAACCATTGCCAAAGCGCTCAGCGTAGCCCTGGACGTCCGAAAAATACTCATGAGTTGCGGCTAAATGGAGGATGTATTCATGGCGATTGGCAAGCCGATTTGCAGCCGGTTCAGGCATTCCGCCGATTTTAGTCCAAATAATCCGATTCCTCAAGATCCAACCATTGGTGGCCGCGGCCGCCTCTACGCGGCCGGGAATCGCAGCGAGCGCCTTGTTATGGTATGTGTCACCAATGTTGAGGAACACTGAACCGTAGCGCGTCAGAACCCTTCGCCAGTCTCGTAAGGCACACAGCAGCGCCCCAACGAACCCCTCAGGCGTTTCCTCCTGTCCGATCTGTCCAACGAAACCGTAGTCCCGCTTCTTCCAATACGGCGGTGATGTCACCACAAGATCGACACTCTCGTGTGGCAAGGGGATGGCCCTCGCGTCGGCATGAATGTCGAGGCGGAAAAGGGATGCCTCGCGCAAAAAACCCAAGCCATCTGGAGTGCGTGGGGCGCCATCAGGTGGAAACGCGACCTGCATTTCCGCGACGCCAGTGCCCTTCGGCTCCTGCATCCTGCTTGACCGATCTCCATGCTTGGCCATGTGCCCGTACTCTATCGTCCCCGCGTCCCACCTCGCTCTGGCCCAAGGGGGCCGAAACACTCACGTTCGGCCAAGAGTGGCTGCCCGGAGCCTACTCTCCGGGTGGTCCCGCGAATCGAGCGACATGGGAATGATAGCGGTAGTGTAGCTTGATTGCCCTCGTTGGCGCCAGAGAAGGTTCGGTTCCCCCTATCGATGCTGCGCGGACCGGAGGCCCATCGGGGCGCCCGATTCCTTCTGACGTGACCGAGCCATCGGCTCACCTGACCTACATGGCCGCTATGGACGGGAAGGCGACCTTGTAACTGGCCCACTACCGGTCCATAACACAGGCACCGAGAAGCAGCCAATGCGCTTCGCGCAAAGAGCCATTCATTCCTTCTCTGTGTCTCTGTGGTGAACCTGCTTGCTTGCGGTCGATCGAGCCCCCGAATCCATCCCCAGAAACCGCGGACCGACGGCCCACGCCGCGCCTGAACCACATTCACGCAATCACCGGCACCAGATGCGCCCGCACCGGCGGCAACGCCTCGCGCCACGGCGCCACCTCCACCAGGCAGCTCTGTGCCGAAGGCCCCTGCCCCAGTTTCGAGGTCCCCACATCCTGGGTCAGCACGTTCGGGTTGCCGTGCACGCACATCGCGTCCACTTGACCGTCCCCCACGCCACCCCCCTGCCCGCCCGACTGATCCAGCCACGCCCCGGTCGCCAGCACCGCCACCCCACGCAGCATGTCGCGGCTCAGCCGCACGCCAGCCAGACACGCACCACGATCATTGAACACCCGCACCACATCGCCCGCCGCGATCCCCCGCTCGGCCGCGTCGTCCGCGTGCATCGTCAGCGGCTCGCGCCCGGAGATCTTGCTTTCCGCGCTGACCCCCACATGGTCGAACTGGCTGTGCAACCGGCTGGCCGGCTGCGCCGTCAGCAAATGCAGCGGAAACCGCGCGGCCCGCTCGGCGCCAAGATATTCCCGAGGCGGCAGCCACACCGGATGCCCCGGGCAGTCGTCATACCCGAACCCATCGATCGTCTCGGAGAACAACTCGATCCGCCCCGACGGCGTGTTCAGCCGGTGCGCCGCCGGGTCGCCGGCGAACGCCGCATACGGCACGAAGGGCGCGTCGGAGGCCGGGATCTCGACATGTCCCTCCGCCCAGAACGTTTCGAAATCCGGCGCATCCACCCCGTCCCGCGCGCACGCCATGCGCCAGCGGTCATACAGATGCCGCAGCCACGCCCCCGCATCGCGCTGCTCGGTAAACCGCGCCCGCTCCCCCAGCGCGTCAGCGATATCGGCGCAGATATCAAAATCGTTGCGCGCCTGGCCCTGCGGCGGCACCGCCTGCTTCATTGCCAGCACGAACCGGTCGCGCGAGGATGACGCGATGTCATCGCGCTCCAGCGTCGTCGTCGCCGGCAGCACCAGATCCGCCCGCCGCGCCGCCGCCGTCCACCACGGCTCATGCACGACGATCGTCTCGGCCCGCGCCCAGGCGCGCTGGAACCGGTTCAGGTCCTGGTGGTGGTGATACGGATTGCCGCCGCCCCAGTAGATCAGCCGCACATCCGGAAACCGCATCCGCCGCCCGTTGAAGTCGTACTCCCCGCCCGGATTCTCCAGCATCTCGGTGATGCGCGCGACCGGGATGAAACTCGCCGCCGGATTGGGCAGCGCCGACAGCCCGACCGAGGCCACGTCCGCGCGCGGCGTCCCCATCCCGGCGATGCTGCCATAGCCAAAGCCGAACCCGGTCCCCGGCTTGCCGATGCCGCCCAGCATTGCCGCGAGTGCCACCAGCATCCAGAACGGCTGCTCGCCGTGCTCGGCGCGCTGCAGCGACCAGCAGGCGGTCAGCATGCTCGGTGCCGCGGCGCAGTCTCGCGCCAGCGCCACGATTCGCGCCGCCGGCACGCCGGTGATCGCGGCGGCCCAGTCCGGCGTCTTCGCAACGGCGTCCGCCTCGCCCAGCACGTAGCCGCGCACCCGGTCGAACCCCGTGGTGCACCGGTCGAGGAACGCCTGGTCGACACGCGCCTCGGTGATCAGCACATGCGCGATGGCCAGCATCAGCGCGGTGTCGGTGCCCGGACGGATGGGAATCCACTCGGCCGGCACGTCGTCCGGCATGTCGGCACGCAGCGGCGAGACGTTGACCAGCCGTACACCGGCGGCGGCCGCGCGGCGCAGCCACAGCCCCATCTCGTGCACCCCGCCGCCACCGTTCTGGATCTGCCCATTGCGCAGCGCCATGCCGCCGAAGCACAGCATCAGTTTTGCGCCCGCGCAGATCGCCCGCCAGTCGGTCACCGGCCCGACGACGCAGGCGATATCGCCCATCACGTGCGGCAGCAGCACCTGCGCCGCGCCGTGCGAATACGAGGTCAGCGACGTCGTGAACCCGCCGGTCGCCGCCAGCATGCGCTGCACCTGGGTCTTGGCGTGATGGAACCGCCCCGCCGAGGACCAGCCATACGACCCGCCGAACACCGAGGCCGCGCCGTGCGTCTCGCGCACCCGGCGCAGCTCGTCAGCCACCAGCCGCGTGGCGGTGTCCCAGTCGAGCGCAACAAAGGGTTCGTCCCCACGCAACGTGCCGCCGGCCCGATCGCCATCCAGCCAGCCCTTGCGCGCGTACGGGCGGTCGATGCGGTTGGCGGCGTGCACCGCGTCGGCGGTGCCGCGCAGAATCGGCGACGGGTCCGGGTCCTGCGCGAACGGGTGCGCGGCGACAATTCGGCCGTTGTGCACCTCGGCGGTGAAGGCGCCCCAGTGCGAGGCGTGCGGGATGTGGGTCATGGCGCGAGCATGTCGCGATCGCCGTGACGCGGCAAGCACCGGGCGAGGCCATTGCAGTGCCGACCGCCGGTTCGCGGCATTGCCACGGGTGGCGTTCCCACCTGCCCCCTTCGCGACGCCTTAGCCGGCGCGCGCGTTCTTCCCGGCACGCCGTTGGCCGCGTCCGCCGCTCACTTGTTTTTGTCGCTGCCCAGCCGGCCGCCGAGGCGCACCCGCCCGGCCCCGCGTCTTCGCCGCCCCCTTGCGTCGGCGCAGCCATCCCCAGCCCATAATCACCGCCACGACCACCAGACTGACCGCGGCCGCCGTGACCGCATGCCTCGAGAGCAAGCCGCCAACCAGCGCCAGCACCGCGCCGGTATCGAGAATCAGCCCTGCCCCGAAGACCAGGATCGCCAGAAGGAACACCGCGATTCGCATGGTGCGCGGACCCTCTCCCGCGGCGCCGCCGTGCGCAAGTTGGTGTTACCGTCGCGCCATCCGCGTCTCGACCCGCGACAGCAGCTCGGTCAGCCCGACGCTGCACGCCACCAACACCAGAATCGCCGCATATGCCCCCGCCGCGTCGAACGTTCCGGAGTAGTATTCGATCAAGAACCCGATCCCGCGGTTGGACGCGATCAGCTCCGCCAGCAGCGTGTTGGAGAACGCATAACGCACCGCAATGCGCATCCCCGTAAAAATCCACGGCAGCGCCGCCGGCACCAGCGCCTTGCGGATCACCTCGCCCCGCGTCGCCCCCATCAGGCTCAGCGCCCGCACCAGGTCGCGATCGACATTGCGCACGCCGTCGAGCGTGCTGGTCAGCACCAGGAAGAACACGGTGATCGAAACGAGCGCGACCTTCGACTCGATGCCGATCCCGAACAGGATGACGAACAGCGGCGCCAAGGCGATCTTCGGCAGCGCATACAGCGCCGAGATATACGGCGACAACACCCGGTGCAGCCGCGGCAGAAAGCCGAAGAGGAGCCCCAGGCCGATGCCGAAGCCGGTGCCGATCGCGTAGCCCAGCGCCATCGCGGCCAGCGTCGCCTCCAGGTTTTCCCACAGCGACCCGTCGAGGATCCAGCTCCACAGCCGTACCACGATGTCCGCCGGCCCGCTGATCCAGAACCGCAACGCCGGGGTCGGCGCGAACTGCCACAGCACCAGCAGCGCCGCCAGCACGACCACCCGTGCAACTGCCTGCCCCGACGGCGTCGCAACGAACCGCGCCAGCGCCGTCCGCGCGCCGACTTCCCTCGGCGTGACCATCCCGCTCATCCGCCAGCGACCAAACGGGAAGGGGCAGGGGCGCCCGCTATAAGCGAGAGCCGCCGCAGAGCACGCAGAGCGCGCCGAGATGCATCCCCCCACTCCGCGCGAAGCGCCATCCTGCCTGCTCTTCTCTGCGTGCTCTGCGCTCTCTGCAATCTCTGCGTGCTCTGCGCTCTCTGCGCTCTCTGTGTTGAGACTTCCTTGCCGCAGCACAACCATCCCAACCCAAGCGGGCGCGCTTGCGACCACGCCGACCGGATGGGCCTCATACGTCCGTGCCCTTCACCACCTCGTCCTTCAGCTCGTCCCACAGCGCCTCATGCAATCGCGCGAAGTCCGCACTGAACCGCACGGTGAACACATCCCGCGGCCGCTTCAGGTCGATCTCCCGCACGGCGCGGATCCGTCCCGGCCGCGCACTGAACACCACCACTCGATCGGCCAGTGTGATGGCCTCGCCCAGGTCATGGGTGACGAACAGCACGGTCATCCGCCGCTGCCGCGTCAGCGCCTGCAACTGGTCCAGCAGCAGCAGTTTGAGCTGTGCGTCCAGCGCGCCGAACGGCTCGTCCATCAGCAGCGTCTCGGGCTCGTAGATCAGCGTGCGTGCCAGCGCGACGCGCTTGCGCATGCCGCCCGACAGCTCGGCCGGGAAGTGCTTCTCGAACCCGGTCAGCCCGACCAGCTCGATCATCTGCGCCACCCGCTCCGTCGCCTCGCGCCGAGGCACCGCGCGGCACTTCAATTCCAGAGCGATACGGATATTGTCGGCCGCGCTGCGCCACGGCAGCAGCGTGTCCTTCTGCGTCATGTAGCCGACCTGGCGGTTCACCGCGGCGACCAACGCGCCGTCGTAGAACACCTCCCCGCTGCTCGGCTGCATCAGGCCGGAAATGAGGTTCAGGATGGTCGACTTGCCGCAGCCGCTCGGCCCCACCAGAGCAACGAACTCCTGTGCGCGCACGCTCAGGTCGATCGGGCGCAGTGCCTCGATCTCCTGCCCGCGCGTGGCAAACCGCTTGCCGACGCCGACCAGTCGTATTGTCTCGCCGTCACCCTGCGGCATGGCGCCAGCGCAACATATGCCGTTCCAGCCACGCCGCGGCTTCCGACACCGCGAGGCCCAGCAGCATCAGCAGCACCAACGCGGCGTACAGCGCGGTCATGTCGAACTGCGACGCGGCATCACTCAGCAGGAACCCCAACCCGCGCCGCGCCGCCAGCATCTCGCCCGTGGTCGCGGCCACCAGCGCGTAGGGCAGCGCCACCTTGACCCCGCCGATGATCCAGGCGACGCAGGCCGGCGCTATCACTTTCTGGAATCGCTCGCGCGTCGAGCTGCCCATAAGGTCCACCGCGGCGATCAGGTCGGCATCGACCTCCTGCGCACCGGCAAAAGTGTTGAAGAACAGCAGGAAGAACACCACGATCGTCACCAGGATGATCTTTGGTTCCATGTCCAATCCAAAAAACATGATGAACAGCGGCGTCAGCGCGATCAGCGGCACGCTGTAGAACGCGACGATGATCGGGCGCATCACCCCGGCCAACAGCGGCGAGCGGCCGAACCACAGCCCGGCCAGGATGCCGCCCGCGGCCCCGATCAGCAGCCCGACCACGACCTCGGTCAGGGTGGTCGCGACATGGATATACAGGTCGCCCCGCGCCCAGCGCAGCAACTGCGCGAAGATCAGGCTTGGCCGGCTGATCCATATCGAGCCTGTCGCCCCGCCGACGATCTCCCAGACCGCGAGCCACACGGCCCCCACCCCGATCTGCCACGCCAGGATGACGCGAGCCTCCGACTCCGCACCGCCGGCACCGCGCGATGGCGGCGGGACAGTACGAGGACCGCGCCGCGCGCCCGACACGTTACTTGCCGAGCCCAACACGTTACTTGCTAAGAATGGCTTTGGCGGCCTGTTCCGCCAGGCTGTTGTCCACCACCTTGTCGAACGGCGGGTCGATCGGCGTCTTCTCCGCCAGGTTGACCATTTTCAGCGTATTCGCCACCTGCGTCCGGCTGATCACCGGCGTGGTGGGCACGCCCTTCACGTAGGTGTCGAACGCCGCGCTGTAGTCCGCGTCCGAGGAATCGGTGACAAACGCCCGCACGAGACGCTTCGCTGCCGCCGGATCGTCGTGGCACAGCTTCATCGCTTTGGTCAGCGCGCGCTCCGTCGCCAGCAGCAGTGGCCGCTTGGTTTCCAGTGTGCCGCGGCTGGTGAGGATCACCTGATACGGCACGTCCTTGTACTCCGGCACGTTGTCCTGCATCGGATCGGCAATGATCTGGCCCTCGTGCTTGCTCACGATCATGTCGGTGAACGGCGACATGAAGGCGAAGCCGTCGATGCTGCCGCCCTCGGTCGCGGCCACCATCGGCGCGCCAATGCCGATCGGCTGCAGCCGCACCGCGGTGGCCGGATCCATCCCGCGCACCTGCATGATCGTGCGCATGAATTCATCGGTGGAGGACCCGGGCGAGGTAATCCCGATCCGCAGTCCATGCAGCCGCTTGATCTTCTCATCCAGCGACATCGAGGGCGTAATCCCCATGCGCTTGATCGCGTCGTTCGTCAGCACCAGCGCGATCGGATATTTGTCGAACGCGGTGCCGATCGCCACCAGCGTGCCGCCGTGCGCCACCGCCTCCAGCCCGTGCGGCAGACCGACCTGGGTGATATCGGCGCTGCCGCCCATCGCCGCCGCCGCCTGGCGCGTGCCGGAGGCGACGTAGACGATCTCCGGGTCGATGCCTTCTTCCTTATAGAAGCCGCCGCCGATGGCGACGTACTGGATGATGAAGGCCAGTGCCTTGCCCGCAAGGGCGATCGTCAGCTTCTGAGGCTGCGACTGGGCCGAGGCAGGGCTCGACCCGAGGGCAGCCGCGGCCAGCATGACCACCATCCAGCGCGTCACACGCGCGACCATCGCCCCCTCCTGTCCGCTGGCATGAGGGTCAAGCCACGCGGAGCTATCTTGTGATTTTGCCTGGGGACTATGCGGTCGGCCCGCTCGGCCTGGCAAGTCGTTGGTCAGGCCCCAGGCCAGGCCCCGGGGCACGCCCCAGGGGCACACCATAGCGCAGGCTGCGGCGGATAACCTCGATTTATCCCTACACACCGTGAGGTTTACGATGTGGTTCACGCCAATCACGCGATCGATGACAGCGTTGCGAAATCGTCGTTGACGCAGACGAAGGCGCGCCGCCGGCATTGCTGCCGGCGGCGCGCCTTCGTCAGGTTGGCGTCTACTGAATACCGATGGCGACGCCCGGCAACACGATGCCGACGGTGGGGCCGTAAATTACCGGCGGCGGATAATAGACCGGGCCGCCGTAGATCACTGGGGGCGCCACATAATAGCCGCCACCACCCCAGCCAGGTCCGCCGCCGCGGTGGTCACCGCCACCGCGGTCACCGCCACGGTGGTCACCGCCATGGTGGTCGTCGCGGTGTGGTTGGGCGCTGGCAGACGCGACAAACGTCCCGAGTACAAGAAAGGCGGCGAGTGCGAGTCCTGCCGCAAGTCTCGCCGGCAAATGACGTTTTGATTCAGTTTCGATAATCCAGGTCATGTCGACCTCCTGTGATAAGCTTGACGTCACGTCGCGGAACGCGACCGCTGAGCCTGCTAACTATGCGACGCGGCACCCTCATGGCGACCGAAGTTCTGGAACACGTCGTCGGCGACCTTCTTCTGCGGGTCAGGCATCGAATTGTAGAGTTTCTCGAACGACACATTCAGGTGCTTCAGCCCTGCGACATGCGCCCGGGCGAACTTCTCGTAGGTCTTCAAATCGTCCACCGCGGTCATGCCTTGCGAGGCCTGAGCGTTCTTGTCCGCGGCCAGCTTTTGGATCGCGGCGGCATTGTCGCGCATCGCCTTCGCGACGCCGTTCCAATTCGATTCCTCGTTTGGCGTGATCTGCAGCGCCGTGTGAAGGCTGGTGATACGCTGCTCGACGGTCTCCGCCTTGGTCTCGACGGCGGTTGCGGCGGTGGCGGCGGTTGGGGCGGTTGCGGCGGGCGGGCTCGCTGGCGCGACCGCCTGCGCCATCTGGAACGGCGCGGTGGTGGCAGGAGCGGCGCGGGCCGCGCTCAGCGGACTGGCGAGCATCGTGGCGCCGAGCAGCGCCGCGACCGCAACCGAGCGCGTGACCTGCGCAGACATGGCGATCGGGAATGCGAAAGAAGACATGATGCTATCCTTCTGAGGTTGGGCCTTATCCGAGGTTGGGCGACGAATGGTCGTGTGGCCGCTTGCCGACGGTGAGCGGCTCAAGAGCGGTAGGTCGCACAGAAAGCTGGCCTTCCGCGCCCCGATCGTCAGCCCTCGGAAACTACTCATATCGGCGTGGCGTTTTTCTGCGCATGCCCCGGGCCAGTACGCCACATCTACCGGGGTGAAGCCTTCGACAGAGCGTCAACCTCGTGCACCTCCTCTGCCGTCAATGCCCATTCCGCCGCCCGCACGTTCTGCTCCACCTGCTCCGGCCGCGTAGCGCCGGCGATGACGCTGCTCACGCTGGGCTGCGCCGCCAGCCAGCCGAACGCGAGCTCCAACAATGTGCGCCCCCGCTGCGCGCAGTAAGCCTCCAACAGCTCCACTATCGGCCAGGTCGTGTCATTGATGAACCGATCGCCGTAGCGCGCCGCGTGCACCGCCAGCCGCGCCCCCGCGGGCATCGGCGCGTTGCGGCGGTATTTGCCGCTCAGCAGGCCGCTCGCCAGCGGATAGTACGGCAGCAGCCCCATCCCGTACGCTGCCAGCATCGGGATCAGCTCGCGCTCCGGCCCGCGCGACAGCAGGCTGTATTCGTCCTGCGCCGAAACGAAGTGCGCCAGCCCCAGCAGCCGCGAGGTCCAGCGCGCCTCCACCACCTGCCACGGCTTCAGGTTGGAGCAGCCGAAATACCGAACCTTGCCCTGCCGTAGCAGGTCGTCGCACGCGCGTAGTGTTTCCTCGATCGGCGTCAGCGGATCCGGCTGGTGAAGCTGATACAAATCGATCCAGTCGGTATTCAGCCGGCGCAGGCTCGCCTCCACCGCGTGCATGATGTTGCCGCGCGACGCACCACGCAGCCGTCCGGCGTCGTCCATCTGCATGCCGACCTTGGTTGCCAGCACGATGTCCTTGCGCCGCTGCCCCAGCGCCTGGCCGAGGAACTCTTCCGACCCGCCGATCGCGCTGCGATAGACATCGGCGGTGTCGAACAGCGTGACGCCCATGTCCAGCGCCCGATGCACTACCTTGCGCGACGCTTCGGCATCGATCCGTCGCCCGAAATTGTTGCACCCCAGCCCGACCAGCGATACGCGCAGGCCCGACCCACCAAGCAAACGCTGTTGCATGCGTGATCCTCCGTCCGCGTGGCACACCACGTCCCGCCCTGGCTCGCATCCTACGCCGCCCGTCAACCCGGTGGGGCCTCGCATGCCCGGCAACGCAGCAAGATCCACCGCGGAGCGCGCGGAGAACGAAGACATTATGGCGCTTCGCGTGACGTGCTGCCGCTTGCCTACTCCGCGCGCTCCGCGGTGGATCTTCCTTGCTGAGCGTCAAGCCCCATGCTCTCCCGCCAGACCGCGCCAGCACGCCGCGCCGCCCAGGGCTTGCCCTCCGGGCGCCCGACCGCACATACACCTCGCCGCCCGCCTGAAAGGAACCCGGCCAATGCCCGCCATCACCCTGCCCGACAGCTCCGTGCGCCGCTTCGACGCGCCGGTGACGGGCGCCACGGTGGCGGAAGCGATCGGCCCCGGCCTGGCTCGCGCCGCGCTGGCGATGAAGCTCGACGGCAAGCTGGTCGACTTGGCGACCTCGATCGACCACGACGCCAAGGTCGTCTTCGTCACCCGCCGCGACGACGACGCGCTGGAGCTGATTCGCCACGACGCCGCCCACGTGCTCGCCGAGGCCGTCCAGGCGCTGTACCCGGGCACTCAGGTCACCATCGGCCCGGCCATCGCCGACGGCTTCTACTACGACTTCGCGCGCAACCAGCCGTTCACCCCGGAGGACTTCCCCGCCATCGAGGCGAAGATGCGCGAGATCATCGCCGGCGGCGCCCGCTTCGAACGCGAGGTGATCGACCGCGAGGAAGCCATCAGCTTCTTCCAGGCGAAGGGCGAGAAGTACAAAGCCGAACTGATCCAGGACCTGCCGCGCACCGACGTCATCACCCTGTATCGCCAGGGCGACTGGATCGACCTGTGCCGCGGCCCGCACATGCGCACCACCGCGGACGTCGGCCATGCGTTCAAACTGATGAAAGTCGCCGGCGCCTATTGGCGGGGCGACCACCGCAACGCCATGCTGTCGCGCATCTATGGCACCGCCTGGCGCGACCAGAAGGAGCTCGACGCCTACCTGCACATGCTGGAGGAGGCGGAACGGCGCGACCACCGCCGCATCGGCAAGGACATGGGCCTGTTCCACTTCCAGGAGGAAGCCGTCGGCAGCGTCTTCTGGCACCCGAAGGGCTGGAAGCTCTACCTCACCGCCGAAGCCTACATGCGCCGCCGGCTCGACGCGGCGGGCTACCAGGAGGTGAAGACCCCGCAACTGGTCGATCGCGCGCTGTGGATTGCCTCCGGCCATTGGGAGAAATTTCGGCAACACATGTTCGTCGCGCGGGTGGAAGACGACGACAAGGACCTCGCCCTGAAGCCGATGAACTGCCCCTGCCATGTGCAGATCTTCCGCCAGGGCCTGCGCTCTTACCGCGAACTACCGCTGCGCATGGCGGAGTTCGGGTCGTGCCATCGCTACGAGCCGTCGGGCGCGCTGCACGGCATCATGCGGGTGCGCGCGTTCACCCAGGACGACGCGCACATCTTCTGCACCGAGGGGCAGATCGCCCCGGAAACCGTTCGTTTCGTGGAGCTTCTGTCGTCGATCTACCGCGACTTCGGGTTCCCCGAATTCCGCGTGAAGTTTTCCGACCGCCCGGCGCAGCGGGTCGGCGCCGACGCGGTCTGGGACCATGCCGAGACGGCGCTGAAGGAGGCGTGCGCCACCGCCGGGGTGGACTACACGCTGAACCCCGGCGAGGGCGCCTTCTACGGGCCCAAACTCGAATTCGTGCTGCGCGACGCCATCGGGCGGGACTGGCAGTGCGGCACGCTGCAGGTGGACTTTAACCTGCCGGAACTGCTGGACGCGGAGTATGTCGGCGAGGACGGCGCCCGCCACCGCCCGGTGATGCTGCATCGCGCGATCCTGGGGAGCTTTGAGCGCTTCCTTGGGATCGTGATCGAACAGTATGCCGGCCGTTTCCCGCTGTGGCTGGCGCCGGTGCAGGTGGTGGTCGCCACCATCGTCTCCGACGCCGACGCCTATGCCGAGCGGGTCGCGGCCGCCCTGGCCAAGGCCGGCCTAGCGGTGCAGACCGACCTGACCAACCAGAAGATCAACGCCAAAGTTCGCGAACACAGCCTGCTGCACGTGCCGGTGCTGGCCGTGGTCGGGCGCAAGGAGGCGGAGTCCGGCACAGTGGCGCTGCGCCGCCTGGGGAGCCAGGCGCAGGAGGTGCTGGCGCTGGACACCGCGCTCGCCAACCTCGCCGCCGAGGCAACGCCGCCCGATCTGCGGTGAATAGGGGCGCTCGACCGGCGGTCAAGGAAGATTCACCGCGGAGCGCGCGGAGTTCGTGGAGAAGGCAAGGAGAAGGCAAGCGGTCAGGGCAATCGGGTGAACGAAGGAGAGGCGGACGATCAGCCGATTCACTGTCATTGCGAGGAGCGCAGCGACACTGTCATTGCGAGGAGCGCAGCGACGCGGCAATCCCCACGAGGGTGCGCAACCGCCGGGGGATTGCTTCGCTACGCTCGCAATGACAGCAACCTCCGGGACAGCGACATCCGGGACAGCAGCCTCCGGCCGGGCCCATTGCTTCGCCCGGTTGCCCTGGGCAAGCGGTGGCGCTTCGCGCGAAGCGCCGTACTGGCTTCCTTCTCCGCGTGCTCCGCGTGCTCCGCGGTGGATCTTGCGGTCGCGCGGGCCGTGCGCTGCCCAGGGCCGTGGGTAGCTTAGCCAAACCCCGGCCACGGGCGGCCCCGAGCCGTCGGTGCTTTCCCGCATACAAGGCGATGCGGATCGGGCTTCCGGCGAGGCATCGTGCTGGTTGGGATGCCCGGATCAAGTCCGGGCATGACGGGGGCGGTCCGGGCATGACGGGGGGGGGTGCACATGAAACCCTTGGCGTGGCGGCCATTCGGGGTCATGTAGCGACCGTCGGCTTGATCGATCCCGCCCGGATCGGTCAGACTGACGAACGACCGCCGCAAGCGGCCGACCCATCAACAACGACAGGAGCGACCCATAGCAAGACCCCCACAGCCCGCGCAGCCAAGCCGCGACGGGCCCCGCGTGAACGAGGACATCCGCTCCGTGCAGGTGCGCCTGATCGACCAGGACGGCGAGATGCAGGGTGTGATGACCGCAAGGGAGGCCATCCAGCGCGCCTTCTCCGTCGGTCTCGATCTGCTGGAGATCAGCCCCAACGCCGAACCGCCCGTGGTGAAGATCCTCGATTTCGGCAAATACAAATACGAGCAGCAAAAGAAGAAAAACGAAGCCAGGAAGAAGCAGAAAGTCATCGAGATCAAGGAGATCAAGGTCCGCCCCAATATCGACGAGAACGACTATCAGGTGAAGATGCGCGCCATGAAGTCGTTCATCGAGGAGGGCGACAAGGTCAAGGTCACCCTGCGCTTCCGCGGTCGCGAGATGGCGCACCAGGAAATCGGCGTGCGGGTGCTGGAACGTATCCGCAGCGAGATGGACCCGGTGACCAAGGTCGAGCAGATGCCGCGCATGGAAAACCGCCAGATGGTGATGGTGCTGTCGCCGAGATAGTCGTCGTCGGTGGTCAGTTGTGAGTGGTCAGGGCTCAGAAATCGGTGGTCGGCCGTTGTGGTCCGACGACCGGTCTGCGGATGGCATTATTGCCGACGGCGGTCGATCAGCGCCTTGTTAACCGCCCGTGCTGCGTAGTTCTCCGGGATCCCATCCCGGGAGTCTGCAGCGCTGGCCGACACACAAGTTGCCGACCGCGACGGCGGACCTTACGATCCGTCGCTGGAAGTGCGCGTCTTGCGCCTCGAGGTGGACGGGCGCCAGGTGAACGCCGGCGTTGCCGGGCTTGGGGTGAAGGTCGATCGTCTAGTGGATAGAATCTAACACTTGGTACCTCGCCAACTCGGCCCAACTGGCGGAAATCGGCCAAAACGGCTGGACTCAAACGTCAGATTTTATCCACTAGAGACGAAGGTCGATCACCTCGACACAACAGTCGATCGCCTTGATGCCAAGGTCGATCGCCTCGACGAGTCGGTTCAGCGGCTGGAAGTGGGCTTCGTCCGGCTCGAATCCATGCTGGCGGCGACGCTGCCGTATCTGGCGACCCAGATGGAGCTGACCGGCACCCGTGCCGACGTCGAGAGTCTGCGGATCGAGCTGAAAAGCGACATCGCGACGGGCCTCGCCGACAAGCCGAGCAAAGCCTACATGTGGGGCGTCCTTGCGGTGCTATTGGCGGCCTACGCGTGCGGTCTGGCCGGCCTCGCGGTGCTGAAGTAACCGGCCCGACCGCCCCGTCGGCACCACTCGCACCATGATCGCCGCCGACGATCCGCCCGAAGTCGCCGAACTTGAAGCTGCTGCCGAATGGCGGCTGCGCCAGGTGGACGCCGACCCCGACGACGCGCCGAGCGCCGCCGCGGCGCGTCAGCTCCAGGCACTGGCCGATGATCTGCGCCGCCTGGGCGGCTCGCCGCTGCTGCGCGAACTGCACGCGCTGTGCGGCTGGCTCGACGAGTCCGACAACATCACCGACTTCTCGCTGCGCGCGCACGAATTGCGCACGCGCATCGGTTTCGACCGGCAGGTGGCGACCGCCGAAGACTATCTACGTGCGTTGATCGAGCTGGCTAAAAAGGCCATGTGATACCAATCGGCGGGATGATCGACTCTGCGGCGGTGCGCATATCGTCATGCCGACCCCCGGGCCGAGCCCGGGGGGACTGCCCGCGTTCAATACCGCCCGCTATCCCGCGTTCGGCCGACCGGTTAGACTCCCGTCACCCGTCCGGGAGAAAACAACAATGCGACCAACCGTCGCCCGCCGCATCATCACCTGCGTCTCGCGCGCGCTGCTGCCCGTCCTGCTGCTCGCCGCCGCGCTCGGCGTCCTTCCGCGACCCGCCATCGCCGCAGACCCCATCACCATCGGCTTCGCCGAGGCGCTCACCGGCAGCCTCGCCGTCGTCGGCAAAACCGGCCTGCTCGCCGAACAGATCTGGGCGGAGGACATCAACGCCAAAGGCGGTCTGCTCGGCCGCCAGGTCAAGCTTATCTACTACGACAACCAGTCAAACCCGGCCAACGTACCCGGCATCTACACCAAGCTGCTCGACGTCGATCACGTCGATCTGGTGGTTTCCCCTTACGCCACCAACATGACCGCGCCGGCGATGCCGGTCGCCATGGCGCACGACAAGCTGTTCATCAGCGTGTTCTGCCTCGCGGTGAACCATGAGTTCCACTACCAGCGCTCCTTCGCCATGCTGCCCACCGGCCCGGATCCGATGCACGCCTTCTCGCAGGGTTATTTCGACCTTGCAATATCAGAATCGCCGAAGCCGCGCACCATCGCAATCGTCGCCGCCGATGCCGAGTTCTCACGCAACGCCTCCAGCGGCGCCCGCGACAACGCCCGCGCGGCCGGGCTGCGCATCGTCTATGACGGCACCTACCCGCCCACCACGGCCGACTACACGCCGATCGTGCGCGCCGTCCGCGCCAGCAATCCCGACCTTGTCTATGTCGCCTCCTACCCCGCCGACACCGCCGGCATCCTGCGCGCAGTGCACGAGGTCGGCCTGACTGTGCGGCTGTTCGGCGGCAACCTTGTGGGCCTGCAAACCACCGCGCTGAAGACCCAGCTCGGGCCGCTGCTCAACGGCGTGGTGGTGAACGAGAACTGGGTGCCGTCGCCGGCACTGCGGTTTCCCGGCGTGATGGATCTTTTGGCCCGCTACCAGGCTCGCGCGCCGGCCGAGGGGGTCGATCCGCTCGGCTGGTTCCTGCCGCCGTTTGCCTATGCCAGGCTGCAGGTGCTGCAACAGGCGGTCACCGCCACCGGCAGCCTCGATGACGCCAGGCTCGCCGACTACATCCACGCCAACAGCTTCAAGACCGTGGTCGGTGATATCGCGTTCGGCAACGAGGGCGAGTGGACCGCGCCGCGGATCATCTGGACGCAGTTCCGTGGCATCACCGGCCACGACCTTGCCCAGTTCAAGGACCCGGCAACCGAGATCGTTCTGCTGCCGGCCGCCTACAAATCCGGTGATCTCATCTATCCGTATGAAAGCGCCGCACCATGATACGCTGCTTCTGCTGCCCACCCACATCGCTGTCGCAGTCTGGCACGTCCGCCCCGATCGGCCGCCGCGGCTTCATGGCCGGCGCCGTCGCGCTCGCCGCCGCCGGCCTCGCCCCCACCCTCGCCACACCTGCGCTCGCCGGCCCCACCGGCGCGCAGCCCAAGCCGCGCCGCATCGACGTGCACCACCACATCGTGCCGTCCACCTGGCTCGCCGCGCTCAAATCGGCGAAACTCGATACGCCACCGATGCTGGTTTGGACGCCGCAGCGCTCGATCGAGGACATGGACCAGGCCGGCGTGGCCACCGCCATCACCTCGCCGACCACGCCCCAGGTGAACTTCCTGCCAAAAGCCGACGCGGTCCGTATCGCACGCGATTCGAACGACTATGCCAAGCGCCTGACGATCGATCATCCCGGCCGCTTCGGCATGTTCGCGTTGCTGCCGATGCCGCACGTCGATGAAAGCCTGAAGGCGATCGGCTACGCGCTGGATGTGCTCAAGGCCAACGGCATCGGCATGATGACCAGCTACGGCGACAAATGGCTCGGCCACCCGGACTTCGCGCCCGTGTTCGACGAGCTCAACCGCCGCAAGGCGACCGTCTACACCCACCCGACCGGCGCCAATTGTTGCGTGAGCCTGGTGCCGGGGTTGCCGGAAACGGTGGTCGAATACGGCGCGGACACCACGCGGACCATTGCCAACCTGATCTTCAGCGGCGCCTCCCAGCGCTACCAGGACATTACTTTCATCTTCTCGCACGGCGGCGGCGTGCTGACCGCGGTGGCCGAGCGCTTCGAGATCCAGATGGTCAACACGCCACCCTACAAAGGCAAGATCAGCCGCGAAACGGTCGACCACGAACTGCGCCGCTTCTATTACGATACCGCGCAGGTCGCCAACGCGGTGACGATCCGCGCCCTCGCGGACCTGGTGCCAACCTCGCAGATCGTGTTCGGCACCGACTATCCGTACCGCACCGCCGCGGAACACGTCGCCGGCCTCGCCAAGGCGTTCGACGGCCCCACACTGCGCGCCATCGAACGCGACAACGCGCTGCGCATCCTGCTCAACCTCACGCCGGCGTGACCACACGAATCGGTCAGGACCCTTGACGTATCCCCTGGCGGCCGCCTTATGCTGCGGCGCAGCAATTGCTGCACTGCACCAGGAGGCGCCGCCATGGCCACCGTCGTCCACTCAGCGTCAGGTTTCAGCCGATTCAATCCGCTTCCCGGGCTGGTTGCCCGGTTCGGGCGCATGGCCGCGTTCTGGCAGGCGCATCGCCGCCGCTCACGGGAGCTCCGCGAGTTGTTTTCGCTCGAGGAGCGCGACCTGCGCGATCTCGGCCTGAGCCGGTCGGACTTCATGTCCATTCACAACGGCACCTACCGGCGGGACTAGAGGAAACCCCTCCGTCTCGCCCCAAAGTGCGGGTGAGGTGCACGACAGTTCCCCCCGTTGGCGCCTGGGGGGCATCGGGCGACCGCCCTTGACTCCCGCTCATCGCGCCCTATGTTGCAGCGCAGCAATTGCTGCATTGTAGCGGAGGCGCTGCCATGGTTCGGCACGGCGCGAAGCGCAGCGGGACCCGCCGGATCGCCACCGGCAAGTCCGTCCCGAATCCTGGCGAACCCTGTCCAGCCCCCATCCGCCAGCCCCCATCCGAAGGACGTCCCGCCATGCCGGATATGTCCCCCCAGCTTCCCTCGCCCGTGCTGCCCCAGGATGTTCAGCCGCTACCGGCGACGCCGCCGCACGTAGCCACGCCAGCCGACCTCGATCGCATGCTGCACGCCTGGCAGAGCCGCTTCACCGGCGGCCGCTCGCCTAGCACCGTCGCTCTCGCGCTGCGCGACTGGGCCGCCCACATGGCGAACGCGCCATTCCAGACGGCGGCGCTCGGGCAGGCCGCGCTGGCGCAATGGCAGCGCCTCGCACAAACGGCATTGGGCATGGAAAACCCCATCGCGCCGCGGCCGGGCGACCAGCGCTTCGCCCATCCGGCATGGCAGCAGCGCCCGTACGACCTGCTGGTTCAGGCAGTGCTGCTCGGCGAGGAATGGTGGGACAAGGTCGTGCTCTCCCCCGGCGGCGTCGACAAGCCCAATCAGCGCCTCGTCGCTTTCACCGTGCGGCAATTTCTCGATCTGATCTCACCGTCCAACGTTCCCTGGCTCAACCCGGAGGTGATCGAGGCGACGCGCGCCACCGGTGGGCGCAACCTCGTGACCGGGCTGAGCAACCTCCTGCACGACCAGGCGGCTTCGCATGGCGGCGCGGCCAGCAGCGGCTTCACCGTCGGCGGCAACCTCGCCGTCACGCCGGGCAAGGTGGTGTTCCGCAACGCGCTGATCGAGCTGATCCAGTACGCGCCGACCACCCCGAAGGCGGCCGCGCTGCCGGTGCTGATCGTGCCGGCGTGGATCATGAAATACTACATTCTGGATCTGTCGCCGAACAACTCGCTGGTCCGTTGGCTGGTCGCCCAGGGACATACCGTGTTCATGATCTCCTGGCGCAATCCCGGCGCGGAGATGCGCGATACGTCGCTCGATGATTACCGCACGCAGGGCGTCATGGCGGCGATCGAGGCGGTGCAGGCGATCTGCGGGCCGGCGAAGATCCACGCCACCGGCTACTGCCTCGGCGGCACATTGCTCACCATCGCCGCCGCCGCCATGGCGCGCGACAACGACGACCGGCTCGCCAGTCTGTCGCTGTTTGCCGCGCAGACCGATTTCACCGAGGCCGGGGAGTTGCAACTGTTCATCACCACTGACCAGCTCGATTTCCTCAACGACATGATGCAGACCCAGGGATATCTGGACAGCGCGCAGATGGGCGGCGCGTTCCAGATGCTGCAATCCAACGACCTGATCTGGCACCACGCGATCCGCGACTACCTGCTCGGCGAACACGACAAGCCATTCGACCTGATGGCCTGGAATGCCGACGGCACACGGCTGCCGGCGCGCATGCACATCGAGTATCTGCGCGGCCTGTTCCTGAACAATGATCTCGCGGAGGGGCGCTTCCAGGTCGCCGGGCGCACGCTGGCGCTGGATGACATGAAGCTGCCGATGTTCGTCGTGGGGACCGAGCGCGACCACATCGCGCCGTGGCACTCGGTGTTCAAGCTGCACCTGCTGAACGACGGCGAGCTGACCTTCGTGCTGACCTCCGGTGGGCACAACGCGGGCATCGTCAGCGAACCCGGCCATCCGCGCCGGCACTTCCGTCTGCGCGTGCGCGACGCCGGCGGCCACACGCGCGGGCCGGACGAATGGGAACGCGACACGGTGCCGCAGGACGGGTCCTGGTGGCCGGCGTGGGGCGCTTGGCTCGACCGCCACGCCGGTCCGCGGGTCGCTCCGCCAGCGATGGGCGCGCCCGGCTTTGAGCCGCTGGGCGACGCCCCGGGCAGCTACGTGCTCGCGCGATAAGCAGCATCACGGAAGGCGGCGCACCAGCGTCTCGCGCGAAATGCAAGTCGCCCGGTTCGCCCGCCTCGCCGCCCGACAGGAGCCAGCATCATGCAGCCTTCCGTCACCACCAGCCTGCACGGCAAACGCGGTCTCGTCGTCGGCATTGCCAACCAGTCCAGCATCGCCGCCGGCTGCGCGCGGGCGTTCGTTGCGGCGGGGGCCACGCTCGCGGCAACCTATCTGAACGACAAGGCGCTGCCGCATGTCCGCCCGGTCGCGGACACACTCGGCTGCGAACTATTGCTGCCGTGCGACGTGCGCGTGCCGGGCCAACTCGAGGCGGTGTTCGAGCAGCTCCGCTCGGTGTGGGGACGGCTGGACTTTCTGCTGCATGCGATCGCTTTCGCGCCGGCCGACGATCTGCACGGCCGCGTGGTGGATTGCAGCCCGGCCGGGTTCGGCTTGGCGATGGACGTGTCCTGCCATTCGTTCCTGCGCATGGCGCATCTGGCGGAGCCGCTGATGCCGACCGGCGGCTGCCTGCTGACCGTCAGCTTCTATGGCTCCAGACGGGTGGTCGCGAACTACAATCTGATGGGTCCGGTGAAGGCGGCGTTGGAAAGTGCGGTCCGCTATACCGCCACCGAACTGGGACCGAAACAGATTCGCGCCAACGCGATCTCGCCTGGCCCGATCAGCACCCGTGCCGCCAGCGGGATCGCCCACTTCGACGAACTGCTGGAAGCCGAGGCCGCCGAGGCCCCCGAGCACCAGCTTGTGGACATCGAAGACGTCGGCGCCCTGGCGGCGTTCCTGGTCAGCGACGGCGCCCGCCGCATCACCGGCAACATCATTCCCGTCGATGGCGGCCAGCACGTGGTCGCCTGAGGGGCGAGGCTTCGCGGCTAGGTAGTTTCCGAGCCTGCCGCGGCCGCATCGAAGCCGACAGTCTGCGTTCGAGCTGTCGACCGGAACTGGTCGGTGAGAACTGGTCCAGCCGTTCCGCCTGACGCCGGCGGGCGCGCGGACCGAGCCACCGACAGTGTGGTCCGGGCCACTGAGACGGGATCACATTTTCCCTCGCTCTGAAAGACGCGATGCCATGAACTTCTTGTCACTGTCCCTCATTCCGGCCGTCCTGATCGTCGGCCTCATCGTGATCACGGCGAGCGTGAAAATCCTGCGCGAATATGAGCGCGCGGTGGTCTTCACCCTGGGGCGCTTTCAGCGGGTCAAAGGACCGGGGCTGGTGCTGTTGATCCCCTTCGTCCAGGAAATGGTGCGCGTCGATTTGCGCATCCGGGTCATCGAGATTCCGAGCCAGGACGTGATCTCGCGCGACAACGTCTCGATGAAGGTTGACGCGGTGCTCTACTTCAACGTTGTCAATCCCGAACGGGCGATCATCCAGGTGCAGAACTACCTTCCCGCCACCAACATGCTCGCCCAGACGACCCTGCGCGCGGTGCTGGGGCAGCATGAGCTGGACGAGATGCTGTCGGAACGAAAGAAGCTCAGCGTGGACGTTCAGAGCATCCTGGACGCGCAGACCGAAACCTGGGGGATCAAGGTCAGCAACGTCGAGATCCGAACCGTCGAGCTGACGGACAACATGGTGAAAGCGATCGCCAAGCAGGCGGAGGCGGAGCGCGACCGGCGCGCCAAGATCATCCATGCCGAAGCCGAGTTCCAGGCCTCGCAAACGCTGGTCGACGCCGCCAAGATCCTCGGGAGCATTCCGGCCGCGATGCAGTTGCGGTATCTGCAGACGTTGGCCGAGATCGGTGGCGAGCAGAATTCCACCGTCGTGTTTCCGATGCCGATCGATATCATCAAACCGTTCCTCGAACTGATGGAGAAGGCCGGCAATCCAACCGGCGGCAACGGTGTCGTGCGCGTGCCACTCACGAAGGACGGCGTGCCTTTGGGCGGGTGAGGATGCAACCGCCGGCCGCCGCGAAGGATGCCCCCCCGAGCGGCCCGACCAGCGGCCCGACGAGTAACCCGACCAGCGGCCTGCCGAGCGGCCTAACCAGCGGCGAGGCGCGCGACCGGCTGGCGAAGGTCGGCCCGAACGCAATGCCGGACACCAGCGTGCATCCGTTGCGCATGGCGCTGGAAAAATTCTGGGCGCCGGTGCCGTGGATGCTCGAGGCCGCGATCGCGCTGCAGATCGCGCTCGGCGACTATACCGAAGCCGCGATCATCGCCGGTCTGCTGGTGTTCAACGCGGCGCTCGGGCTGTTCCAGGAAAGCCGTGCCCAGGCAACGCTTGCCGCACTCAGGTCGCGACTCGCGCTGACCGCATCGGTCCGGCGCGACGGCGCATGGAAGACCGTGCCCGCTGCCGAGCTGGTGCCGGGCGACGTGCTGAAGCTTTCCCTCGGCGGCGTGGTTGCCGCGGACGTGCACCTCACCGGGGGAGAGGTCCTGCTCGACCAATCCATGCTCACCGGCGAATCGGTGCCCATCGAAGCCGGCGCGGGGGTGCAAACCTATGCCGGCGCGCTGGTCCGGCGCGGCGAGGCGGTGGCGGAGGTCACGGCAACCGGCGCGCGTACCAAATTCGGCCGCACCGCGGAACTCGTCCGCACCGCCCATGTGGTCAGTTCGCAGCAGAAGGCCGTGCTGCGCGTGGTACGCAATCTCGCCGTGTTCAACGGCGTCCTCATCGTGATGCTGATCGCCTACGCCAGCTTCCTGAAGCTGCCGCTCGCCGAGATCATCCCGCTTATCCTGACGGCGGTGCTCGCCTCGATTCCGGTCGCACTGCCGGCGACTTTTACCCTCGCGTCGGCGCTCGGCGCGCGGGCCTTGGCAAAACGCGGCGTGCTGCCGACCCGCCTCTCGGCGGTGGATGAGGCGGCATCGGTGGATGTCCTGTGTGCCGACAAGACCGGCACGCTGACGCTCAATGCGCTGACGGTGACGACGGTTCGTGCGATGCCCGGATTCGACGCGGTGCACGTCCTGGCGCTGGCCGCACTGGCCAGCTCGGACGGCGGGCAGGACCCGGTCGATGCCGCCATTCGCGCGGCCGCAAGCAAGACCGTGGCCGATGCGCCGCGCCTGATCGCATTCACGCCGTTCGATCCCGCAACGAAGATGTCGGCGGCGACGGTCGCGGACCCTGGCGGTGGAACGCAACGGGTCGTGAAGGGGGCCTTTGCGGTGGTCATCGGCCTGGTTCAACCGTCGCCGACCGCGCCGGCGGCGGCGACCGAGCTGGAGGGGCAGGGTTTCAGAGTGCTGGCGGTCGCGGCCGGACCGCCGACGGCGATGAAGCTGGCCGGGCTCATCGCCCTGAGTGACCCACCGCGCGCTGACTCGGCGGCGCTCATTACCGAATTGCACGCACTGGGCGTGCGCACCGTGATGGTGACCGGCGACGCGCCGGCGACCGCGGCGATCGTTGCCAAGGCCGTTGGGCTGGCTGGCGCCGTCTGTCCGCCCGGTCCAATCCCGGACGCCGTGCACCCCGAAACGTTCGCGGTGTTTGCCGGCGTGCTGCCGGAGGGCAAATACCAGCTCGTCAAGGCGTTCCAGAAAGGCGGCCATACCGTCGGCATGTGCGGCGACGGCGCCAACGACGCGCCGGCACTGCGCCAGGCACAGATCGGCATCGCGGTGTCGACGGCAACCGACGTCGCCAAATCGGCCGCCGGCATGGTGCTGACCGAACCTGGTCTCGCCGGCATCGTCGCCGCGGTCAAGGAAGGGCGCGTGACGTTCCAGCGCATCCTGACCTACACGCTGAACTCCATTACCAAGAAGACCGTGCAGGTGCTCTTCCTGGCGGTCGGGCTCATCATGACGGGGCAGGCAATCCTGACGCCGTTGCTGATGGTCCTGATCATGATCTTCGGCGATTTCCTTGGCATGTCGATAACGACCGACAATGTGCGGCCATCGCCGACGCCGAACGCGTGGAATATCGGCAGTCTGACGATCGCGGGTGTCGTCATGGGATTCGGTCAGTTGGTGTTTTGTTCGTCGATCCTGGCCATCGGTGCCTATCGGATGGGGTTCGACATTGCGACGCTGCGGACGCTGTCGTTTGTCGTCATCGTCTTCGGCAACCAGGCGACGACCTATACCAATCGTGAACGTCGGCGGCTGTGGTCCTCTCGCCCAAGTTTCTGGCTTGCCGCGTCGTCTGTCGTGGATATCCTGATCGCGTCGGTATTGGCGGTCGGCGGAATTGCCATGACGCCCTTGCCGGTCCTGGTGGTGGTCGGCACGTTCGCCGCGGCAATCGCCTTCGCCGTCATCCTGGATTTCGTGAAGGTCCCGGTTTTTCGGCGCCTCGGCATCGGCTGAAGTTTGACTTGATAGCGGAATGGAATGGCTGGAGATCGCTTCAGCGGATTTTCGCGGGCGGCTGGGCGAGCCGGGCAACCGCAAAAAAAAATGCGACCGACAATTGTTGCTCCCTTGAAGCGGCCCACGAAGTGAGATCTTGAGCGCGCCGCTGCAAAGCGTCGGAACCAGCGGGAGGAACGATGTATACGAACATCCTGATTCCAACGGACGGGTCGGAACTCGCCGGAAATTCGGTCCAGCACGGCATCGCCCTGGCCCAGCGGATCGGCGCCAAGATCACCGTGCTGACGGTCGTGCCGCCATTTCATATGTTCACGACCGACACGCAGATGCTGGAGGACACGCACGCTCAGTACACCATGCGCATGCGGGACCATGCCGAGAAGACGCTTGGCGCCGCCGCCCATGCGGCGCAGGCGGACGGTGTCGCGTGTGTGACCGCCTGAGTCGAGCATGAGCATCGCTACCAGGCGATCATCGAAACCGCGGACGCGAACGCCTGCGACCTGATCGTCATGGCCTCGCACGGCCGCCATGGCATCGCCGCGATCCTCCTCGGCAGCGAAACGGCCAAGGTCCTCACGCACTCCAGGATCCCTGTCCTGGTCCATCGCTGAACCGCGTCGCAAAACCTGGACACCAGCAGAGGTGGCCGGGGTACGGCAAGTAATCGCGCAGCGCGGAGGGAGTGGAAGCCGGGTGGCCGGCTGCCCGAAGAGGCCTCGCGCCCCCTGTTGGTTTAGCTGGCGCTGGGGGGCGATCTGATGTAAGAAGGACTGACTAACCTTTATCAAGCAGGATCGCAGATGCCGCACATTCCAACTCCCGCCCCGCTTCTCGTCCCTGACGCAGTTGCCGCGTTGCCGGTCGACCCCCGGCTCGGAGGCCCCGCTGGGTCAAGGCCCACCGGGTCAGGCCCGGTGGCAGGCTCCGCCTGTCCTCGGGCGCCGCTTCGGGCCGACCCGTCGGCGGGCCATGACGGTGAAGGTGCCCGGCATGACGGTGAAGGTGCCCGGCATGGCGGTGAAGGTGCCCCGCCTGACGGTGGGCGTGCTCGGCGTGACGCTGACGTTGCCCGAGGCAACGATGGGGACGGTGCCGGCCCGCGACCCAGCGGCAGCGCTCGTGGCAATCCCAACCTGGCGCCTCGCTGCGGGGCGAAGACGCGCGCCGGCCTCACCTGCCACGCGCCGGCGATGGGGAACGGGCGCTGCCGGTTGCATGGCGGGAAGAGCACCGGTCCGCGGACGACGGCGGGGCTGGCGAAGCTGGCCGCCGCCCGCACCACGCATGGGACCCAAGGCGCTGCCAAGCGGGCGACGCAGCGGTACGTCGGGGCGCTGACCGTGCGCACGCGGCTGTTTTGTGCCGCGCAGCGACTCCGGGCGTATCTGACGCCCGCGCTGGCGGCGCGGTTGGCGACCACGCCGGCCGAATTCATGCCGCCGGTGCACTACGCGCAGATCCCGGTTTTGGAAATTTCCGACAAGACCCTGTGTAACGGGGGACGGGACGCGCGCGGGCGGTTCATGGCGCGGCCGCGGCCGGTGCCGCGCGGGCAGGCGGCGGAGCGGGAGGCGGCGCGGGCGGAGCGGCAGGCGCTCGCGCCGTGGCGGGCGGGGATTGCCCAGGCGCGGCTGGTCAAGCGGGCGGTGCTGGCCGGGCGGCGAGCGGCTCGAATCGCAAAATGCGGAGAAGACCCTATGGAACCTCGCGCGGTGATGCCCGCAGTGGCCAGGGACGGGACGCAGGTCGGGGTATCGGCCGGGATGACGTTGCCGGAGCGGAGGGGTGGCAGGACGGTCGAGGTCGGGCGGGGCGCGGCGGGTCAAAAGGCCGCAATCGGCAAAATCGCGCAAAGACCCTATGGAGCCTCGGTCGGTGCGCGGCCCGAGGCGGCGCGGCGGGTGGGGCACGGTGCGGCCGGCAACGCCGGGACGGCGCGGGCCGGGCTCGGGGCCGTGGCGGGCGGGAAAGCCGGAATCGGCGAAATCGTGCAAAGACCCTATGGAACGCCGGATGGTGCGCGGACCGACGCGGCGCGGCGGGTGGGGCACGGCGCGGCCGGCAACGCTGGGATGGCAGCGGCCGGGGGCGGCGCCAGGGGCGGCGGGAAGGCTGGAATCGGCAAAATTGCGCAAAGACCCTATGGAGCCTCGGACGGTGCGTGGCCCGACGCCGCGACGCGGGCGGGGCACGGTAGGGTCGGCGACGCCGGAGCGGCAGCCGCCGGGCTCGGGGCCGCGGCGGGCGGGACGACTGCGATCGGTCCGGGCGCGCAGGGACCGGCTGCAACGCCGGACGGTGTTCGAAGGGTGGTGCACGGCGCGGACGGTGGGCACCGAAGCCGGGTTGCCGCCAAACTCGCCCGCGTCGCGACGCTGCGTGCGTTTCGTGCGGCTTACGCGGCCCAAGCCGGCCAGCGCCGTGGAACGTAGAGCGGTGCGCGGCGATCGGGGGAAGGAAGCAAGGTCAGGGCTCCGCCCACCGGGTCAGCCCGGGGGCAGGCTCCGCATGGCGGGCGTGGGACGGAGCGGTCGAACGGGGTGGAAGCTGAGCTGGGGTCTGTCCTCGGGCAGGGGCGCGATCCGCCGAACGCGAACAAAACCCGGTGCAGCGTCGGACGGAGCGGTCGG
The DNA here is from genome assembly GCA_003151425.1 of Acetobacteraceae bacterium. GTDB lineage: Bacteria > Pseudomonadota > Alphaproteobacteria > Acetobacterales > Acetobacteraceae > Palsa-883. The sequence continues at coordinate 1,821 of PLXO01000039.1, read as the reverse complement.
ACGGCGTGGACGCCGGATTGGGGTCGGTCCTCGGGAAAGAGGCGCGGTCCGCCGAACGCGGACAAGACCCTATGCAACGTCGCGCGGTGCGGCCGGACGGGGTGGATGCCGGGTCGAGGTCTGTCCTCGGGAAAGGGACACGGTCCGTCGAGCCGGGAGGCGCTGCGCCGGGCCCGGCAAGACTTGGGCTTAGCGGCATGACGGGCGGGAGGGGCCAATGCCGGTGCGCTGGCTGGGCTGTCACGCTTTGCAACGATTGCGCATCACGCGAGACACAGTCTCGCCCCACGGTCGCCGTATTCACGGCGTCAGGTGGTAGCTTATCATGAGGCTCAGCATTGCCCGTGCGATCCTCGCGCCCATGTGAGTGATTGCGGCCCGGCAGAAGAGGATGGCAGAATGTTTGATATGCACAACATCGAGATGTCGGAGTGCCGCCGGCTGGGCGGCACGGGAGCGTAGATGATGGCAAGCGAACGACCGGTTCTGATCGTGGACGACGACGCCGCGTTGCGCATGACGCTGGCGGAGCAGCTCACGGTCGATAGCGAATTCACCGCGGTCGAGGCGGCCTCTATCGCCGAGGCCGACACGCTGCTGGCGGCACCCGAGGCGCGGTTCGACGCGCTGCTGCTGGATGTCGGGCTGCCCGACGGCGACGGGCGTGACTACTGCGTGCGGTTGCGCGGCGAGGGTCACCGCATGCCGATCATCATGCTGACCGGATCCAGCGGCGAGACCGATGTGGTGCGCGGCCTCGACTCCGGTGCGAACGACTACATCTCCAAGCCATTCCGCCTGGCCGAGCTGCTGGCCCGGCTGCGCGCGCAGATGCGCAGCTTCGAGAGCAGCGAGGACGCGGTGTTTGCGATCGGGCCCTACATGTTCCGCCCGGCGTCCAAGCAGTTGCAGGACCCGTCGCGCGGGCGGCGCATCCGGCTGACCGAGAAGGAGGCCGCGATCCTGAAGTTTCTGTATCGCGCCGGCAGCCAGGCGATCGCCCGCCAGGTGCTGCTGAACGAGGTGTGGGGCTACAACGCCTCGGTCACCACGCACACGCTGGAGACGCACATCTACCGCCTGCGCCAGAAGATCGAACCGGATCCGGCCAACGCGCGCCTGCTGATCACCGAAGGCGGCGGCTATCGGCTCGACCCGGAGGGGGTGCCCTCGATCGCCGCCTGATGCGCCGGGATGGCGGAGCGCGGCCGCGTAGGCGACATCCGAGTCTGGGGCGCCCCGCCGTTGGGCGCTCCAACCTCGGGCGCTGCAATCTCGGGCGCTGCAACCTCGGGCGCGCCAACCTCGGGCGCTCCAGCCTCGGACGCTCCAGCGCGGGACGTCTGGGCCTGGTCGGAGCGGCAGGCGCGTCTGCTGCGGCGTGTCGCGGTCGGGCAGACAGCGTCAGATGGTGACCTGGGGGATGTGGATTGGGCCGGGGTGATCGCGACAGTCGAATCGGTCGGCGTGGCCGAGCTGAACGCGACCCGCAGTCTGCTGCGTCAGGCCCTGGCGCTGCTGCTGCAGATTCGCGGCTGGCCGGAGCATGGGGATCGCTCGGCCTGGCTGATCGCGGTGGGTGGCGTGCTGGCGGATGTGGCGATCCACCTGACGCAAGCGATGCGGCCGCACATCGATCTGGCGGCGCTCTATCAGGTTGCGCGCGCTCAGGTTTCCGGGGTAGCGCTGGATGGCCAGCTTCCCCGCGCCTTCCCGTCGGGCTGCCCGTTCACGCTGGACGACCTGCTGCGCGGCGACCGGGCACAGATCGACGCATTCCTGGTGCCGAATGAGGAACTAGGGCCTGTCGTCAATTAGATC
>PLXO01000266.1 GCA_003151425.1 Acetobacteraceae bacterium | reverse complement strand
GCAAAGTCTCCGGACGGACACTTAGTACCAGCCCAACCCATAATGCGCGCCCTGCAACGGCTCCACGCCGCCGCGCGGCGCAAGGCCCTGGGCGGCCAGGCAGTCATGGACCGATTTCCGACGTGCCATCACGAGCTGTTGCTGGAACTCAGGATGCTGGTACTCGACCGGCGACTGGACGAGCAGCGCCTTGACGTTCGGGTCCCGGTCCTCCTGTTGCTGGCATCGCGCCTCCGGCGTGTCGCCGGGCGGTGACGGCGTGCAGGCGGCCAGCACCGCCATGGCGATCCACGGCTTCATGTGGTGGCCATCCAGTCCTCGATCAGCCGCCGGGCGATGCTGTCCACGCGCGGCAGTACGAAGCCGTGCTGCTCGGGGTCGGCGATCTCGGCGCGGGAGAACCAGCGCACGTCGATCATCTCCTCCGTGTCGATGGTGATCTCCTCGTTCAGGCCCTCGGCGTAGAAGCCCAGCATGATGTTGCCCGGGAACGGCCAGGGCTGGCTGGAATGGTAGTGCACCGCGCCGGCGCGGATGCCGGATTCCTCGAACACCTCGCGGCGGACGGCTTCTTCCAGGGTCTCGCCCGGCTCCACGAAGCCGGCGAGGGTGGAATACATGTTGGCGCGCGGGAAGCGCTGCGAGTGGCCGAGCAGCGCGTGGTCGCCGCGGATCACCAGCATGATCACCGCCGGATCGGTGCGCGGGAAATGCTGCGCCTCGCAGGCGGTGCACTGCATCACGTGGCCGGCGCTTTTCGCCTCGCACGGCGCGCCGCAGACGCCGCAGAAGCGATGGCGGACGCGCCAGTGCAGCATGCCGCGGGCATGGGCGAGGATCGAGGCCTCCGGTTTGGCGACACCCCATCCCACCGCGCGCAGATCGACGAATTTTCCGAGTGCGTCGGGTAGCAGCGGCACGGGATCGTCCGCCGCGCTGATGTCGATGCCGAACACCGCGCGTTCTCCGGCGCCTTCCGCCGCACCTTCACCGGCACCTTCCCCCGGTTGGTCCCCCAGCACACCGAGGAACACCCAGGGGCCGCCCGCCATGCGCAGCGCAGACGCGGCTTCGCCGGAGATGTAGACCGCCTCCGGCGCGCCCTCATCGAGGCCGTGCACCAGGTTGCGGCTGCGCCAGACCGGGACGAACAGGCTGTCCGGGTCGTCGAGCCGCTCCGCGATCCAGGCGGCATCTTCGCGCCGCGCGCCGATGCGGTCGAGCGGGTTCGACGAGTAGACGTTCGGGCGGCTGGCCAGGATCAGGGTCATGGTGATGCGTGCCGGATTGGAGCGGGTGCGCCCGACCGTGCCACGCGCGGTGCGGGCCAGCAACCGCCCGCGTCACCGCCCGCGCCTGGGCGGGGGCAACCGCGTCGCGGACTCCTGGCTCTCGACCGGCGCGGGCGGTGCTGCTCGACCGGCTTTGCGACCCGGCGTGGTGCGCGTTGGGTCAGGTCACGGGCCGCACGTTGCGCGCGATGCCGCATGGGTGGAGGCGCCAGATCCCGGTGGCGACGCACCCGGATCCACATGGTGACGCAAACTGTCGCCAGCGCGCCGGACATGCCGTAAGCAGGCGGCAGTCCGCCAGCACCGATTCGCCATCAGGGACCGGCATGATTCGCCATGCGACGCCTGACGACATTGACAGCCTGCTGGTTCTCGAAGCCCGCTGCTTTTCGTACGACCGTCTCACCCGCCGAAGCTTCCGCCATCTTCTGCTCCGCGGCCACGCCGTGACCTTCGTGGCCACCGACGAACAGGCGATCCAAGGGTATGCGTTGCTGCTGTTCCGCGATGCGTCGTCCATCGGCCGGCTGTATTCGCTGGCCGTCGATCCCCGGCATCACCGCCGCGGCATCGCCCGCCGGTTGATGCGGACCCTGGAACGCGAGGTGCGCCGCCGCGGGCGCCACTGGCTCGCCGCGGAAACGCGGCCACGCAACCGGGCCATGCGCAGGTTCTGTAACGAACTTGGCTTCGACGAGGTCGGTCGCAAACGACGATTCTATGAGGACGGTGTGGATGCAATTCTGCTCCGCAAGAGACTGGTCCCGGGCGGATCGTCGAAGCAGCCTCGGCCGTGACGAAGGCGGCCGACAGGCGCAAGCCCGTGATCCTTGTGCGCCGGGCGGGGGACCTCGCCGGGCATGATCATGAGTACCGCATCATGACGGCGCACGCCTACGCCGCGCAGCGTGGGCGGCACGCCATCGAGGGTGACACGGTGGTAAACCTGTGCCGCCTCCATCGCTACGCCAGTGTGGCCTGGCACTGCTCGCTGCTCGCCGAGGCGCGCGGACAGGTGCCGATTCCGTCAGTCGACACGATCCTCGATCTACGGTCGAACGCCATTTGCCATCTCGCGCTGCCCGAGCTCGACGCGCTGTTGCGCCAAGCGCTTTGTCCCGGTGCTGCTGTGGCGCCGGCATCCGGGGCGCCGGCATCCGGTGAGCGGTCGGGATTGGACATATTCTTTGGCCGGGTCTCCGACGGCCGGTTCGGCGCATTGGCGCGACGGGCCTTCGATTTGTTCCCCTGTCCGATACTCAGGCTCGACATCGTTGGGTCGGCCGGCGGCAATGCCCCGCGTGTCACCGCGATTCGTCACCGGTCGATCCGGGATCTGACGCCGGCGCGGCAAGACGAATTCAGAACAGCGCTCGCCGCGTTTCTGGCCGAGACGCCGTCGAACCAAGCAAATTCCGTTCCGGCAATGCACTGCCCCGAGGGCCCGGAGAACGGAATGACACCGAACGGAATGACCTCGAACGGGACGACATCGAACGGGACGACACCGGCGCGAAGCCGGGGTGCGCCATATGTGCTTGCGATCCTGCGCGACCCGCTTGAACCGCCGCATGCCAGATCGGCACGGGCGCTGGACAAATTCGCCCGCGCGGGAAAGCGTCTCGGCCTCCGCGTCGAGCTGATCGGGAAACCGGACTACCACCGCATCGGCCACTACGACGCGCTGTTCATCCGTGAGGCGACGCGGCTGAACCACCACACCTATCGGTTTGCGAAAGCCGCCGCCGTCGCTGGCCTGCCCGTGATCGACGATCCGCGATCCATCGTCCGTTGCACCAACAAAGTGTTCCTTGCGGAGCTTCTGCAGGCGAATGACGTGCCGACCCCTCGATCGCTGATCCTCGACCGGGCGCGCTTGGTTTCGGTCGAACAGGAAATCGCGTATCCGATCGTCCTCAAGAGCCCCGACGGGTCGTTTTCGCGCGACGTGCACAAGGCCGAGAATCGCACCGACCTGATGCGTATAGCGTGTCGTCTGTTCGCGCGGTCCGACCTCATCGTTGCCCAGGCGTTCATGCCCACGCCGTTCGACTGGCGGGTAACCATTCTCGACGGCAAGCCGATCTTCGCATGCCAGTACTTCATGGTCAGAAATCACTGGCAGGTGAACAAGCTGCTGCGGGGTGGTCGCCTCTGGGGTGGCGATTGCCGCACCTGGTCGGTTGCGGACGTCCCGGCCGAAATCCTCCGCATCGCGACCCGGGCAGCAGCACTGATCGGCAACGGTCTTTACGGCGTCGATCTAAAAGAGACGGAAGCAGGCATTTTCGTCATAGAAATAAACGATAACCCGAGCATCGATGCGGGCGTTGAGGATGCGTGTCTGAAGGACGAGCTCTATCGCATCGTGCTTCGCGCGTTCATCCGGCGTATCGAAGTTCGCATCGGTTCGCATGGCACGACCGAGGAAAATACCGCGACCATCCCGGACTGGACGGAAGCGACCCGCGTCGCGTCGCCTGGGCTTGTGCCGTGACGGGCATTTCGCTGGTTATACCGTGCAACGGTGCGCGTGCGTCCGGCGCCTCAACGGCCTTCGACCTCGGTCGTGCGGCCGCCGGCCGCGACCGAGCGTGTGATCGCCTCGAACGCCGCGACCGTATCGATCATCTGGTCATACGGGATCGGGTACGGCGCGCGGCCTTCCACCGCGTCGGCAAAAGCTTGCAGCTCCAGTCGCAACGTATCCACCTCGGGCAGGCTGCGCCGCTCGACCGGCTTGCCGGTCAGGCGCAGCGCCAGCTCGGTCTGGTCGTGGTTCTCCGCGTTGCCCGCGGTGCCGAACAGGTGCAGCCGCCAGGTCACCGGCGTGACCCGCACGGTGGCCAGCGTGCCGGACATGCCGTTGCGGAACTCCAACAGCACCGAGAGGCTGTCCAACGCGTCGGGCGGCGCCTGCCAGGTCAGCAACTGGGTGGTGACGCGGCGAACCGGTCCCAGCAAGTTCACGAAGCAGTCGAGCATGTGCACGCCGGTGCCGGTCAGGCCGCCGGCCGGTGATTCCGCGCCATCGTGGCGCCAGGCGGCGAAGTTGCCGGAGGAATTCTGGTTGCTGATGTGGCCCTCGACGTGCAGCAGCCGCCCAAGCGCGCCGTCGGCGATCAGCCGCTTCAGTTCGGTGAGCGCCGGCAGGAAGCGGCGGTTGTGGCCCAGAGCGAGCAGCACCCCCGCCTGCTCGCACGCCCGCACCGCGCGCACTGCGTCTGCGCGCTTCAGGGTGAACGGCTTCTCGCACAGGATCGGCTTGCCGCTGGCGGCGACCTCCACGATCTGATCGGCGTGCATGGAGTGCGGTGTCGCCAGCACCACCGCCTCCACCGCGGGATCGCGCAGCATCGCGGCGATAGTCGGCGACAGGCGCAAACCGTGTGCCTCGGCCACGTCGCGCCGCAGGTCAGGGCGCGGGCTGACGGCGTGGACAAAGCGGATATGCTCGCCGGCCGGACCCGCGGCCTCGAGCAACCGCTTGCCCCACCAGCCGAGGCCGACCATGCCGGCGCGGATCATGCGCGACCGGAACGAGTGGAAACGCTGGGCCAGCGGAAACCGCGGGCCATCGCGCCGAGCACCGCACCGCACCCGCCAGGCATGGTGCCGGGCAGCCACCGGAAGTCCCGGGAGATGCTCCGAGGCAAATCCGTCGATACGCCGATCAACGCCGTCGCAGTGTCACCCGCGTCGAACCGCCGCTCGATCCGTTCGCGTGCGGCGACTGTGGTTCGGGCGATCTGCTGCGGAACGGGCACGCGGCTTTCCATATCGGCAGGATACCGGCCGCCGGGGGTCGGTTCAACCGGCGTATCGGGCACCGCGCTTGCGTTGCCGCATGTGGCCATCCCGCCCGCCAGGCGCTGAACAAATCCCCGACGACCCTGCCGGCATTCGACAAACCGATCCATGGCGGTCCTCCCGGACGTGTTTCGCACGCCAAGGGGTAGAACCAATCACGCCCGAGCTAGGCAAGACCCCGCCCAGGTCAAGGAAATCCGAAGTGCGATTCCCCTGCGTGTGAGTTGCTCGCCCGTTGCACCCCTATCCACCCCATGCTGGAGGCCCGCCCGCCGGTCCGGGCGTGGGCGGTGTGCGCACCGGTCCCGGCGCCGGTGGTGTTCGTCATGCGGTCAAGCGGCGCCGGCCTTCGCGCGACACCGGCCGACCAGAAAATCCAAATTGCACCAGTCGGCCGACTGGTCTAAGCAATACGCATGGACCATGTTCCGCTCAAACAGGCGATCTCGGTCGGTGCGTACGAGGCCAAGGTCAAGCTGTCGGAATTGCTCGACAAGGTCGAGCATGGCGAGCAGGTCGTGATCACCCGGCATGGCAGGCCGATTGCGCGGCTGGTGCCCGAGGGCAACCACGACGTTGCCAAGGCAATGGCGGCGGTCGAAGGCCTGATCGCGATCGGCAACGAATTGGCGGCCCAGGGCGTGCGGGCCACACAGGACGAAATCCGTGCCATGCGGAACGAGGGGCGACCATAGGGCGATCCCACGTGGTCGCTCTTGTCCTCGATGCCTCCGTCGCGATCTCTGCGGTGCCCGAAGAGGCCAGCATGGGCACGCACGCACGATCCTTCGGCGCGTCGCGGACTCCGGCGCCATGGTGCCCAATCTCTGGCATCTGGAAGTCGGGCCGACGCTGCTGGTTGCGGAGCGGCAACACAGGATCGACACGACTCGGCGTCAGAAAGCCCAGGCGCTGCCGCTCGATCTGCCAATCACCGTTGATGCCGAGACATCGACCAGAGCGATGCGGGACACGGCAACGCTCGCCGCGGATCAGGGTCTGTCGCTATACGACGCGGCCTATCTCGAACTGAGCGGTCGCTGCGAGCTGCCTTTGGCAACGTTCGACGCGAATTTTCGTCGAGCGGCGTCGGCGATCGGCGTTGTCCTGCTGTAGTGCTGAACCTTCCGGCGCATGGCGCTGATACCCAACTCTTTCCCATGGCCCGGCATGAATGACCCGGCTCCCTGGGCTACAGCCAAGGGGGGCTACCTTCCACGTTGTGCTCGCCGGTCGTAGTCGCGCAGGCATGTGCCTTCGGGCCACCAGATGGAATTGGCTCGCGTCGGCCAACCGCCTGCGTTACGCTCCCCATCCAGAACGGAATGAGCACCCATGCGTCTCGGCGGCATCCTCGCAGCCTGTGTGAGCCTGAGAGCGGCCGACGAAGCTGTCGGAGATGTCGCCGAGGCCGCGCTCGACCTGCTGTTCGATGGCGCGGGCAGTGAGGTGCCGAACGCCGTCGCTACACAGCCCAGCATCACTATCAGGAGGGAGATGTGGCAAAGATCTTCGTCAGTCACCGTGGCGTCGATACATCGGCTGCAGAGCAGTTGGCGCAAGTTCTCGAGGCTCACGGGCACGCCGTCTGGCTGGATGTGCGGGAGATTGATATCGGTGACTCCATCATCGCCAAAATCAATGACGGGCTCGCCGGGGCAACGGTGCTGATCCTGTGCTTGTCCGACGTCGGGTTATCTTCGTGGATGGACGCGGAGTGGATGTCCACATTTGCGAGACAGTTGGATGGCAAGGGTGTCCGGTTGCTGCCAGCCCGTCTAACCGGTGGCCAACTGCCCGCAATCTTGGCCGACCTCAAGTATGCCGACCTCGCATGTGATTGGGACGCAGGCGTGACCAGCATCTTGAAGGCTATACCGTAAGCCTTGCGAGACCCTCTCATGACTAACAAAGTAGTCCTCGCGCACGAGCCTGGGGAGAAAGATCTCGCGCTAAAGTTAGCAGGCCCGATCGGCGCTGCTGGCTACGACGTTCACCACGATGGCTGCGTCCTCCCCGGCGAGTCACTTATCGCGGAACTTAACAAGGCACTATCTCATGAGGGGCCTGTAGTGCTTTGCGGAACGCAGAAGGCAGTGGGGTCGCTCTGGGTGAGTCAAGTTATCCAGGCCGCTCAGGCTCGGTCCAACATGATACGCGTCTTTGCTGTAAAACTCGAAGGAGGCGCAAACATAGCGTTGCTAACCGGCCCAGGTGTTGTGTTCGCAGATTGTTCATCGAATTTTGCGTCTGGCGTTCAGGATCTTTTGGCGGCATTAAAAAAATACTACCCTGTTCATAAAGACGAAGAGTACCCCGTCCCCTCGAACGTGGCGGCTGGCCCATTTCCATATCTCGACGAGATATTGATATCACAGCATTATGATCCTCTGGCAATGTCGCGGTTCAGATCCCAATTAAAGCCCGACATAATCAGGGAATACCCAGAAGATCTGACCGACGAAGAATTCCTGAGGCGTGCTGGCCTTATGCGTTCTCAACACCTGACGCGAGCCGGCGTTCTATTATTTGGATTAAGCCCCCAGGCAACACTTCCGCTTTCAGTGTGTCGCTGCATAGTATATCATGGATCTGAGAAGTCTGACTCTCGCGAGCCGGAGGACGTATTTGGCACTGTCCCCGATCAAATACTAAAAATATATGATTTCATTCAATCGAGAATCCGCAAGAGAGAACGTATAATCCCTGGATATGCCAGGGCCCAACAAGAATTTGAATATCCAATGATTACGGTCCGGGAGATTGTAGCAAACGCGTTGGTCCACCGTGACTTTGAGGATAGGAAGCGACACGCTGCTGTTCGGCTTTACTCGGATAGAATAGAAGTCCTAAGCCCAGGCGAATGGATCGGTGCAACCGCCCTGAGCGACGGCAGGTCCCTAGAGCTTGATCGGCTGGCGTCGGAATCGGTGAAGCGAAACGGGCAACTTGCGACTGTGATTTCTTGGGTCCAGCTCTTTGAGGGTGAGGGTAGTGGAATACCCAAGTCCGTGACCGAGTGCCGGGGAGAAGGCATTCGACTTCCTCTAGTAAGGCAGGTGGACGGATTTTGCGCCGTCACAATTTTTCCGCGTCCCAATTGGGAAGCCGGCGCACCGTCTGCGGCGATGGCGACATTTGTTGCTGGCGCGGCTGTGTTGCTTGTCGATCCGCGACATCGGCTGAAGGCTGAACCTTCGAGCGAGCGCGAACTACTGCTGACCGAATTGCGCGCTACGACGTTGGTCGGACGTACCGCTGAACTCACCTCGCTGCAAGATTGGCTGAACACGCCGCACCAAATTGCAGTGCGCTGTCTCGTCGGGCCAGCCGGCGCCGGCAAGACGCGGTTGGCGATCGAACTGTGCGAGCGCGCGGAAGCGGATGGCTGGGCCGCCGGCTTTGCGCGCCACGCGGAACTGGCCCGCTTCCATGCGAACCACAGCCCGTCGGAGTGGCAGTGGCCGCGCAGGACGCTGGTGGTAGTGGACTACGCCGCCGCGTCGGCACACATCCTGCGGGCCTGGCTCGAGGCGCTAGTGCGACGCCCCGCTGGCCCTGCCGTGCCGCAACTACGGGTGCTGCTGCTCGAGCGTCACGCCGAATCCGATTCCGGCTGGTGGGCGGAGTTGACCCGGCCCGGGGGATCGTCCGGTCGCGATCCGCGCGACCTGCTTGACCCGGCTGCACCGATACCACTCCGCCCGCTCGCCGGGGTGGGGGACCGCCGGGCGCTGCTGACGGAGGCGATGGCTGAGGCGGCACGGGTTTCTGGCATCACACCGGCGCCGGTGCCGCCGCCGCTGGGTGCCGATCCTCTGTTCGACCAGAGGCTGGAAGAGAATGTAATCGAAACCCAGCCACTCTATTTGATGATGGCCGGCATTGTATCGGTGAGAACCGGGGCGCCCGCCGCGCTGGCGCTCAGCCGGCTTGAATTGGCGGACAAGGTGGCGAATGCCGATGAGATTGCCGGTTCGGAGCGAAATCGACTGATCCGCCTTGCCCGCACCGCCAATGTCAGCGAGCGATTGCTGCTCCACGCTGCCGCCTGCGTCACACTGGAACAGGGCTGCGACAACGACAGCCTCTTGACCCTCGTCGAGCAGGAATGCGCGGCCCTTGGGTTTGCCGGAGATGCGGCAGAGGACTTAGCGGCATTGCTGCGCGACGCCTTGGGCGCCCCGGATGGCAGTGGCGTCGAGGCGGTGCGGCCTGATCTGATCGGCGAGGCATTCTTGCTGCGCGAACTGGGGCATAGCAACCGTACTCCGCTTAGGGCCGAGACGATCGTGGAGCGGGCGTTCCGCCGTGCCGGGCCGCGGGTGGTCATTACGGTGATACGCACGGCGCAGGATCACGCCCAGGGTGACGCGAACCATCCGAGTGTGGGCTGGCTGGATCACCTCGCCCATCTTACTGACGAGCCGTTTGTTCTGATGGCGATTGCAGACGAGCTGCCTGAGCAAACGCTGGCGCTACGTGAGCGCGCGGCAGAAATAACCGCCCGCATCGTTGAGCTACTCGCCCCGCGTGCCGAGATTGATCCGGAGCTAATCCCGATCCGTGCTGGCTGGCTAAACACTCTTGCACTCAGACTGAGCGACCTCGGCCAGCGCGAGGCAGCGCTCGCTGCAGCGCAGGAGGCAGTGGAGCTGCGGCGCGCCCTCGCGGCCCAGCATCCCGACAGGTTTCAGCCCGATCTGGCGATGTCGCTGAATAATCTGGCCAGCAGGCTGGGCGATCTCGGCCAGCGTGAGGCCGCGTTGGTGGCGGTGCAGGAGGCGGCGGAGCTGTATCGCGCACTCGCCGCCCAGCGCCCCGACGCGTTCCGGCCCGATCTGGCGATGTCGCTGAACAATCTGGCTGGCAGACTGAGCGAACTCGGCCAGCGTGAGGCGGCGCTGGCGGCGGCGCAAGATGCGGTGGAGTTGCGTCGCGCTCTCGCCATCTTGCGCCCTGATACGTTCCGGCGGGATCTAGCAACGTCGCTGAACAATCTTGCCAACATGCTGAGCAATCTCGGCCAGCGCGAAGCAGCCGTGGCCGCGGCGCGGGAAGCGGTGGAGCTGTATCGCGCCCTCGCCGCGCATCAACCCGACGCGTTCCGGCCAGATCTGGCGCGGTCATTGAGCAGTCTAGTCAGAGGACTGAGCGAGCTAGGCCAGCGCGACGCGGCGTTGACGGCGGCACGGGAGGCCGAGGCGTTGTATCGTACCCTCGCCGACCAGCGACCCGACGCTTTCCGGCCTCGTCTGGCAGCGTCGCTGATCCGGTTGGCCATTGGGCTACGCGAGCTCGGTCAGCGGCAGGCGGCGCTGGCGGCGGCGGCGGAGGCAGTAGATCTGTATCGGGCCCTTACCGCGCAGAGACCCGACGCGTTCCAGCCCGACCTCGCAATATCGCTGAACAATCTGGCCAACGTACTGAGCGATCTCGGCCAGGGCGAGGCGGCGCTGACGGCGGCGCAGGAAGCGGTGGAAATCCATCGCGGCCTCGTGGCGCAGCGCCCCGATGCGTTCCGGCCCGATCTCGCGATGTCGCTGAACAATCTGGCCCAGGTGCTGAGCAAGCTCGGCAAGCGCGAGGCGGCCGTCGCGGTAGTTCAGGAGGCGGTCGTGCTGTATCGCGCGCTCGCCGCACGGCAACCCGATGCCTTCGGGCCCGATCTCGCGAGGTCGCTTATGGTGCTTTCACAATGCCTGGACCAGTCCGATTGTCCAGACGACGGGATCGCGGCCAATTCCGAGGCAATCGCAACTCTCAGCCCGATGTTTCAGCGCGTGCCGACCGCGTTCGCTCAGTTAATCGGCAGTATGGCGCGAGACTACCTGGAGCGGTGCAAGAAGCTGGACCGAGAACCCGATGAGGCGCTACTCGCACCGGTGGTGGCGGTGTTCCAGGCGCTTCGAACGGAGCAGGGCGAACAGCGCTGAACGACACTTGCAGGGCCGGACGGGCGGTGGGCGGATGGCCGGGACAAGAGTCCGGCCATGACGTATAGAGCGGTGGCCGGTAGAGCGGTGGCCGGGCAGACCGCCGACATAGCCAGGCCGCGACACGTTGCACCCCCACCCACCCCATGCTAGAGGCGCGCCGCCGGTCCGGGCGCCGGCACCCCTTCGCCCGCGCTCACGCGCGGCCGCAACGAACAGGACACCACCCGTGGCTTCAGGCGGCACAGTCATATCCTCCGGCGGCGGCCTCGCAGACCGCTACGCCGCCGCTCTCTACGCCCACGCCGCGGACCTCCGCGCGCTCGACCCCGTGGTCGCGGAGATGGAAACCCTCGGCCGGCTGATCGCCACCTCGGCCGATTTCCGCCGCCTGCTGGAATCGCCGCTGATCGACATCCAGACCGCCCGCCGCGCCGCGCTCACGGTGCTGGTCTCCGAGGGCTTCGGCAAACCGGTGCGCGATCTCGTCGGCGTCGTCGCCTCCAACCGCCGGCTGCGCGCGCTGCCCGCCATCGTCGCCGCCTTCGCCACCCTGGTGGCCGAAAAGCGCGGCATTGTCACCGCCCAGGTCGCCTCCGCCCACCCCCTGAACGACCTCCAGCGCCAGCAGCTCCACGCCCGGCTGATCGAGGCCGGCTACGGCACCGTCAACATCAGCGAGAGCGTGCAACCCGACCTGCTCGGCGGCCTGGTTGTGCGCGTCGGTGCCCGCCTCTACGACACATCGTTGAAATCCCGGCTGCAGCGCCTGCAGTTCGCCATGAAGGGAGCCGCCTGATATGGAGATCCGCCCCGCCGAGATCTCGGAGATCCTGAAGCAGCAGATCGCCGCGTTCGACACGGAAGCCAATGTCGCCGAGACCGGCCAGGTGCTGTCGGTCGGCGACGGCATCGCCCGCGTGTTCGGCCTGCAGAACTGCATGGCCGGCGAGATGGTGGAATTCCCCGGCGCCGGCATCCGCGGCATGGCGCTGAACCTGGAAACCGACAATGTCGGCGTGGTGATCTTCGGCGACGACCAGCAGATCCGCGAGGGCGACACCGTCAACCGCACCGGCTCGATCGTCGACGTGCCGGTCGGCAACGGGCTGCTCGGCCGCGTGGTCGACGGGCTCGGCACGCCGATCGACGGCAAGGGCCCACTGACCGACGTCGCTCGCGGCCGCGTCGAGGTGAAGGCGCCCGGCATCATCCCGCGCAAGTCGGTGCACGAGCCGGTGCAGACCGGTCTGAAGGCGATCGATGCGCTGATCC
>PLXO01000244.1 GCA_003151425.1 Acetobacteraceae bacterium | reverse complement strand
AGGGGCGAAGCCCCTGGCCTTCCCTCGTTCACCCGATTGCCCGGCGTATTGCGGCGCGCCGACACCGCGCATAGACCCGGCTTTCGGCAACCGCGTGATCGCGGCCGAACGGGTCGCGGCACGAACTGAACACATCGCGTGAGGAACGCCGTCATGCATGAACGCCATGGAGCCAGCATTCGCAACATCGTCGAAGTGCTGTGGGAAACGCCGCCGGCGCATTACGATGCCCATTCGAAGATGCTGGTGACGCCGGAGACCGCGCAGACGCAGCGCTTCGATCACCGCATCTCGTCCTATCAGCCCAAGGGCTATGTGGCGCCCCACCGGCACAAGGTGCAGGAGCAGATCTACCATGTGCTGGACGGCGAGGGACTGATGGAGCTGGACGGCGAGCGCACCGTGGTCCGTCGCCACGACGTGATCCACATTCCGCCCGGCGTCGAGCACGCGATCTACAATTCGGGTCTGCAGGACCTGGTTTTCCTGGTGGTCAGCTCGCCGCCCACGGATGCCTGACGCCGCCATCGCCGCTATCCACCAGCCGCGATGGTGCGTGCGGCGAGATAGCCGAAGGTAAGCGCCGGCCCCAACGTAATGCCCGGGCCAGGATAGGCACCGCGCATCAGCGAGTTCATATCGTTGCCACAGGCGTACAAATGGCCGATCGGCGCGCCGTCAGCGCCGAGCACCCGCGCGGCACCGTCGGTGACCAGGCCGGCGGACGTGCCGAGATCGCCGGGCCGCAGCGTCACCGCATAGAACGGCGGGGTCACGATCGGGGCGACGCAGGGGTTGGGCGCATGGTCGCTGTCGCCGAGATGACGCTGGTAGGCATCGCCGCCACGGCCGAACGCGCGATCCTGCCCCGTCGCCGCATCCTGGTTGTAGCTGGCGACGGTGCCGGTCAACGCCTCGGGGTTGATGCCGAGCTGGGCGGCGAGCGCGGCGATGCTGGCGGCCCGCACGAGATAATCACTTTTGATCGGCTGGCGCAATGACAGCGTGAACGGCTTCACCGCGCCAAGCCCATAGGTCCACAGCGCCTTGCGGTCGCAGATGAGGTAGGCCGGGATCGACGGACTGACGTTGTCTGCCCGGAACATCGCCTGGACGAACGCGTGGTAGGAGACCGCTTCGTTGGCGAAGCGCATGCCCGCCTGGTTGACCGCGATCATTCCGGGCTTGGCGCGATCGGTGACGGTATGCGGGAAGACGCCATCCGACCCGTCGGCGCGGCGGAAGCACGAGACCGGCGCCCAGAACGCATTGCCCGCCTCGCCCTCGCCAAGCTGGCCGCCGGCGGCGAGGCCGAACCGGATGCCGTCGCCCGTGTTGTCCGGCGAGGCGGCCGAGACCATGCCTGCCTTGGCCGGCAATAGACGGGCCCGCAATGCCGGATCGTGGGAGAAGCCGCCGGTCGCCAGCACGATACCGTGGCGTGCGCGCAGCGTGCGCCCCGCCACGGTGACGCCGACGGCAACGCCGTCCTCGATGACCAGCCCAGATGCGACCAGCCCAGATGGGACCAGCCCAGATGGGACCAGCCCAGAGGGGACCACCTCAGAGGCGCCTGAGCCGGCAGCCGAGCCGAGGCGCAGCTCGACTCGTCGCTGTTGCAGCGAGTGCAGCAGGCGGGCGACGAGCGCGTTGCCGAGACACAGCGTCGCGCCACGATCGAGGAAGCAGCGCTCCCTGCCATAGCGCAGCAGCAGCCGGGCAACGCGCAGCGCCGATCGCGGCGAGCGCGCCGCGCGCCGGAAATGCGGGATATCCGATCGGTGAACCATCATGCCGCCGAACAGCATGAACTCCGGCAGCGGCTTGCGAAGCAGCCCGAACTGCGCCCCGAGCGCGCGCCCGTCGAATGGCACCGGCTCCAGCACCCGCCCACCCAGCGTGGCGCCGGGCAGGTCCGGGTAGTAGTCCGGGTAGGTCTCCACCGGCTGCAGCCGCACCGAGGTGTTCGCCTCCAGATAGGCGATCGCCGCGTTGGCATGATCGAGGAAGGCGGTGCGCAACGCATCCCCGGGGTCACCCGGAACGGTGGCGGCCAGATACGCCTCGGCCCCGGCGCGGCTATCGGTGCGGCCGCCCGCCGCCATCTTCGGGTTGTCCGGGATCCAGACCATCCCGCCCGAGATCGCGCTGGTGCCGCCGACCACCGCCGCCTTCTCCAGCACCAGCACGCGCAGGCCCTCGGCGGCGGCAACGGCGGCGGCCGTCATGCCGCCGGCGCCGGCACCGACAACGATCACATCGAACTGGTCCGGATCCTGCTGCACCGAGGCCCGCCGGGCGCGCGGCCCGGCGAGGTGTTACCTCAGCTTGGCTTCTTCAGCGCGGCCATCGTCTCCTTGTCGACGTGCCCGGTGGCCTTCAGCCCGTGCGCCTTCTGGAAGTCCATCAGCGCGGCACTGGTCTTCGGACCCATCTTGCCGTCCACCGTGATCTGGGCGCCATTGGCGTTGAGCGCGGTCTGCAGATTCTCGACCCGCTGCCCGCGCCCCATCCCCGCATGCCTCCCGGCATGCGTCGTCGCCCCGGCGGCGGGCGCGGCCGCACTGGAACCCGTCGGCGCCGACGTGCCGGAAGCAGGCGTCGCCGGCGCCGGAGCCGCGGGGACCGGAGCCGCGGGCGCCGGTGTCGCGGGGGCCGGGGCGGCGGGCGCGGCGGCGGGCGTCTGGGCGAAAACCGGAGCGACTATCAAAGAGGTCGCCATCGCAAGGCAGACCGAAGAGACGAGCAGGCGTTTGGTCATAACAGAGACTCCTCCGCAACAGCGTGATTGGCGGGGCGCATGCACCGCATTTCGATCGTAAGATCAAGCGGAATGTCTCTGGCTCCACATGAAATTACCGCCATCACGCGCATCCCAACCAGCCGCATTCCGCATACCCGCGCGGCACCCCTGGTCGGCGACACCATCCTTTGCGATACCAAAGCCCGCGAAACACCGGGAGGATCGCCATGCGCCAACTGATCGCCGGCAACTGGAAGATGAATGGGCTGACCACCCAGGCGAGCGCGATCGCCGGCCCGCTGCGCGCCGCCGCAGGGGATCCCATTGGCCTGACCTGCGACCTGCTGGTCTGCCCGCCCTTCACCCAGCTTCTCACCGTCGCCCAGGCGCTGGCCGGCTCGCCCATCGCCGTCGGAGGCCAGGACTGCCACACCGCCCCGCACGGCGCCCACACCGGCGACATCTCCGCGCCCATGCTGCGCGACGCCGGCGCCACCTGGGTCATCCTCGGCCATTCCGAGCGCCGCCAGAACCACGCGGAAACCGACGAACTGGTACGCGAGAAGGTCGTCGCCGCCACCGACGCCGGCCTGACCCAAATCGTCTGTGTCGGCGAAACCGCGGATCAGCGCGCTTCCGGCCAGGAGACCGAGGTCGTCGGCTGGCAGCTCGCCGGCAGCCTGCCCAAACCCTTCACCGGCGTCGTGGCATACGAGCCGGTCTGGGCCATCGGCACCGGCAAGACCGCGACCGAGCAAGACGTCGCCATCATGCACGCCTTCATCCGCGATGAACTGGTGCGCCAGTTCGGCGAGGCGGGCAGGGGGGTGCGCATCCTGTATGGCGGCTCGGTCAACCCGGCGAACGCCGCCACGCTGCTGGCGGTGCCGGAGGTCGGCGGCGCGCTGGTCGGCGGCGCCAGCCTCAAGCCCGAGGACTTCCTGGCGATCGCCCGCGCCGCCCGCATTGCTAGCGAAGCAGGGGGCGGGTAGAAGCCGCGCTTCGTTCGCCCCCTGCCGTCGGAGCCCGCGTTTTGACCGCCGTCCTGCTGATCGTCCACCTGTTCGTGACCCTGGCGCTGATCGGCGTCGTGCTGATCCAGCGCAGCGAGGGCGGCGGCCTGGGCATCGGCAGCTCGCAGGGCATGGGCTCGTTCATGTCGGGACGCGGCACCGCCAACCTGCTGACCCGCACCACGGCGATCCTCGCGGCCATCTTCATGGCGCTGTCGCTGACCCTGGCCCTGATGAACCGCGGCACCACCGGCGTCGCCGGGTCTTTGCTCGCCAATCCTCCACCCGCCACTACCGCGCCGGCCGCCCCGCCCGCCCCCAAGCCTCCGTCCGCCCCGACCAACTGAGGCCGGCGGCAAGACTCCCGCTCCTCTTGAGGGCTTGGGAGGCGAAGCGGACCAAGGGCGGGGGGAGGGGTCTCCCACGACCGGACCCGACCATGCACGCCGCCGTCGGCACCAAGCGATACAATCGCCGATCTGTGCCAGCGCTTCCATGTCCGGCGGCTGGAGGTCTTCGGCTCCGCCGCCGCGGCGCGGACCTCGACACGCAATGCAGCGACGCCGACCTGCTGATCGAGTTCGAACCCGGCGCGGAGCCCGCCCTGGCCGGCTTTCTCGACCTGAAGGATGCGCTGGAAAAAGCCCTCGGGCGGCCGGTTGACCTGGTCGACCGCCGCTCCATCGAGCAAAGCCGCAACTACCTGCGCCGCCGCCAGATCCTTCAGGAAGCGGAGCCGATCTTTGTGGCGGGATGAAGCCCTGTTGCTGGACATGAAGCTGGCTACGGGCAATCCCCTCGCCTGAAGACCCGCATCGAAGACACACCGTTGCCCTCAAACGGGTGCAATGCGCCGGCTTCCGATGTATATGTCCTCTCGGAATCACGCTGTGGGATGCGCCCGATGCAACGCATGACGCTCGATATTGAAGCCGGGCAGGTGTCGGCGGAGCTGGCGCACTGTGGCATTCCCGCGCGCACGCGCGTTCACGTGCTGGTGGAGGTTCCCGACGAGGCGGCCCTGCCGATGACGGCTTTGGCCCAGGCTGGGGGCGCCTTCGACTTTCTCGCCGAGGAGCCGGACCTTTACACTGACGCCGATGCCATCGAGCGGTTCGGGTAAGTGCTCGCGTTTGGCGCCATCGCCCTCGCGCGCTTTCCCTTCACCGACCTATCCGGCGACAAGCGCGGGCCCGTGCTGATTGTCTCGCGCGACAATGGCCGGCGCCACGTCCGGGTGGCGCCTTTTGTTGTCCGAGTATAGGCGGCATGGCTTTACCGGGCGGGGAGTGACGATCCACAATCCATCTGCCGGTGGTCGGGTTCGCTTGGCCTGAAGGGCTGGTGCGAAGATGCCGCCCCCAGTGCATTTCACGGTCTAGGCCGAGCTTCCCACGATGAAAACGCGCAAGTCTCTGAAATATCGTCGAAATTCTCTGCCAGGGTGCCGCGCTACTGGCTACACTGTGACGCCGAGCAGATCGAACGCCTTGCGCTGGATCGGCGTCGGGCTGGTAAACACGGTGAGTGGATAGTTTGGCGTGATCGCGGTGATGATGGTGTTGCGCGCCACGGTCGCCAGATCGGCCAGCAGTGTCTGGAAGCTATGTACCGGCAGCCCATCGTCAGTCAGACCGGTTGTCTGCTTGGTGACGGCGGCGGGTGACCGCTGCGCCTTTGCCACCACGCTGACGCGCAAGGCTTCGGCGGCCTTCTTGTCGGTGTCGTCGAACAGCATTGGCGCCAGGCGCTGGCGCATGTGCCATTCCAGGTAATAGGCCAGCATGCAGAGGAAGACGTGCGCGCGGACCCGATCGGCCAACCAGTGGTAGACAGGCCGCACGTGCAGATCGACGGTTTTGATGCAACGAAATGCGCGTTCCACCAGGCTGAGGGATTTGTAGCTGCGCACCGTCTCTGTGTCGTCAATGACCTCCTCAGGCAGGCTGGTACGCACGACATAGACACCGTCGGTCGCCGCCTCCGCGGCGATCTCGTTGGTCTTTCTGGCGAAGCTGAAGGCGGCATCGGTGATGTCCGTTTCGAAATGCTTTGCCATCTTGTGCTTGTTGCGCACTGCGCCGACCGCGAGCGCGA
The DNA here is from genome assembly GCA_003151425.1 of Acetobacteraceae bacterium. Classification (GTDB taxonomy): domain Bacteria; phylum Pseudomonadota; class Alphaproteobacteria; order Acetobacterales; family Acetobacteraceae; genus Palsa-883. The sequence continues at coordinate 26,623 of PLXO01000244.1, read as the reverse complement.
TCTCGGCGGTGCCGCGCAGCGGCTGGCGCTTGCGGGTGACGGCTGCCCGGATGCGGGCGAGGTCTCGCTCGGTGGCGGCCAGCAGGTCTTCGCGCTTGCGCGTGCGTTCGGCGGCGAGATCGGGATTGCGGCAGACGACCAGACGCTCGCCGGGGAAGTCTGGTGCGGTGATGCTGGCCATGTCGCGCTGGTCGAACAGCGAGAGCTGCAAGGCGCCGCTCTCCAGCAGCGCCTTGATCGCCGGCGCGCGCAGCGCAGTGATCCAGTCGAGACCTGCCGACTTGATGTCTTCGGTGATGCGCGCCTGGGTGATCATGCCGCGGTCACCGACCAGAACCACATGGTCCAGGTGGAAGCGCTGCCTGAGCTTCTCGACCTGCGTTGCGAGCGTCATCGGATCGCCGGTGTTGCCGTCAAATACCTCGATGGCGACCGGGCAGCCGTCCGGGGCGCAGAGCAGGCCATAGATGATCTGTAGCGTGCCTTTGCGGCCGTCGCGGCTGTAGCCACGCTTGGCGAGCGGGCAGCAACGGCCTTCCATATAGCTCGATGAGACGTCGTAGAGCACGAGTGTGCCGTTGGTGAGATGGCGTTTGGCCAGCGCGGCTTCGATGGCGGACTGACGCTCCAGCAGCCAATCCAGCGCGGTGTAGAGCTCGTCCTCGTCGACCTCGCCGAGGCCGAGTGTTTCACCGAGGCTTGATGTGGCGGTAGCAGGACACAGCGTGCGGGCGGTGGCGAGCTTGGAGGCAGGTTCGAGGATGCGGCCAACGAGAAGGCCGAGGATGAGGTCGCGACAACGATTGCCGGCTGGGCCGAGCAGACGGTCGAGGCCGATCCTGCGGGCGGTGCCGAAAGCGGCGGCGACCACCGGGTCTTCGCCCGGTGGCAGGCTCACCGGCCGTGCGGCAGAGTGCGGATGACGGTGAAGGCGTCGCGCCCGGCGGGAATGACGGTGCCGCCCCTGAGCACGCCGCGCAGACCTTCGATGTGGGCGGTCGGCCAGGCGGAGAGGTTGCAGAGAGTGCGCTTACGAACCTTGCCGTCCTGACGGTAGCTCTCACGCAGGAGGATGGCGGGCGGCGAGTTCCGGTTGGCGACTGATTCGATATACATGGCGCATCATGAGCAGATCCGGCCATGCCGTACAAGTCTCAAATATTGGATTACATGGCTACGTTTTGGATGGCGTTCAGCACGTATCGCGAGTCTTTTCAACGACTTCAAGTAATCGGGAAGAAGGAAGCTCGGTCTAGATATTCTGTTTGAGCAGAAATTTCAGATCGACATCCACGGCGTCATTGGCCATCCAGCTTGCACCGTCCGAAAGCAGAAGCATCGGAGCCAAACGGCGGAGAAGCGCATCGCCCGCGAGCGCGGCCCGGACCTTTGCCGCCGGAAGGCGCCCAATGGTCGCGAGGAGCCACGCGTCTGCGCTATTCCTTCCACGTTGGGCGGCAATAAGCTGCCGAAGAACCAGATCGCTGCCGATAACCCGCAAAGCTTCTGACGCTGCGGGTGCCCGTTGTGGATCGCCGGCAACCAGGTCTGCGATAAGATGATCCACCACCTCAGCCGGGGTATCTACGCCAAATCCCGCCACGGCGTGCAATGCGACGTCGCGATCCTGATCTGCAATGAAGGGTAAGAGATCACCGTACTGATGCAATCCGGCTTTGCCCATTCCCCAGACTGCGGCTTGCCGTACCTCCTGACCGCAGAAGTGCCGATCTGTAGCAATGCGACTGAGAAGCCCCCGCGCGTTCGCATTGCGCACCTCGGTCAGAATCAGCACCACCTCCATCTGTAGGTCAGCGCGCTCGTGATGCCATAGTATCCTCTCTAGCCGGTCGCCGGACTTTTGCGACCCAAGTGCGGTGCCGGCCCCAGCCACCTCCAACAGCACGCGGTCCTCTGTCTCGACCTCGAGGCGTTGTTCAATTGCTGCGACCCTGCCGTGCAGGTCGGGGCGATAGGGTAGCGATTTCACCGCCGCATAGCGGTCCACATCGCTCGGCGAGGCCAGATCCGCCAAGGGGTCATACGTGTTCTGGAGGTAAGGTCCGAGACCGGTCTGTTGACGTGGAGTTCCTGCAAGGATGGAAGCGCCGCCGACAAACCGCTCGCCTACGGCAACGTACGCAATCTTCCGCTCGGAAGGGCTTTCGTTGAGGCCGATCGCGTCTTCCAATTTTTGGAGCTGATAGGACTGTGACCGGGGCTGCCGTCCCGCTTCTGCATCCATCAGAACTCGCAGACGAACCGCATCGACCTCCTGCACGACGCCGCTCTTGGAGGGAACAATTGCTGGCCAGGTGCGATCTCGCTCGGCCCCTTCCGCAGCAGACTTTGCTTGGCCGAGTTTCGACGTTCCCTCGCTGGCGCGGAGATCTCCCGTGGCGAAAAAAACTGGTGTTGCCGCTGGCACAGGAGTGCCGTTGTCCTCACTGCACGTGATGAACGCAACAAGATCGTCATCCCGAAGGCCACCGTCCCATCGGCGAGCCGGATTCGTGGGCGCGTCGCTCATCCGAATTCGGAGATCGGACTTTGCGCGCACTTCGACCCGCAGTCCGGTTCGCACGCACAGCAGATCGGGCAAGCGCAATCGCTTCACTTTGGTTGCCCAAATCTTGTTCGAGGTGCAGTAACGCTCCAGCTCGATTGGCTCGAAGCCCTTGCTCCGCAGGTAGGTCATGGCTTGGCGGGCTCCCGCGGCGCCCATGCTCAGGAACCGGAGGAAGCTGGTATCGGCCTTGAAGCCCATTAGCTGCCCTGCGCGGTCGTGAGCGGAGCCAGAAGCTCGCGCGGCTCAACACCAAGTGCCTCGGCCAGAGCAAAGATGTTTGCGATTGAGACATTGCGTTCACCACGCTCAATTGAGCTGATGTAAGTGCGATGTAGTCCAGCACGATCTGCAAGTAACTCCTGAGATAGACCTGCCGATACACGCAGACGTTTCACATTAGCCGCAAATATTTCTTTGGGAGCCGGTGTTGTCACCCAAGATCCTTCGCACCATAGGTGAACGAAGGCTATGTAGGGGGGACACTATGAGTCTACAGACTCCGCGTTTCCCATCTGGTATACAGGTCCCTGCCCGATTCGGTGGAGACCCCCGTGAAGCTCGACCCGCTGCCGCTACCTGACATGATCACGGCCCCGCGTACAGACGCAGTCTATAATTGCCACGCCTACCTCACGAAAGTTCCCGTCTCCGCGATCCAACCCTTCATTGAGGCATTCACAAAGCCCGGTGAGGTGATCGCCGACTCCTTTGCGGATTCTGGTATGACCGGGATAGCCGCGGCTATGGCTGGCCGCCGGGCGCGGCTAAGCGATATTTCGGTGCTCGGCCAGCACATCGCGACTGGCTATCTGACCGACGTATCGGAATCCGATTTGAGACGGGCGGCTGAGGGCGTCGTCCAGATCGCGAAGGCGGCACTCGGTCAGCTCTACCAGACTCGCCGCGGCTCGGACGGCGCGATTGTCGAGATGATTCGTACGGTCTGGTCGTTCACCTACGTGTGCCCTGCATGCAATGGCGAGTTGGTCTACTACAAACACCTTCAACGTGGCGGCACTGTCGCGCCCGATAAATGTCCGCACTGCAGGGCTCCCTTCGTACGGCGCACTTGGAGGAGCAAGTCGGACGTTCCTGTTCAGGTCGTCGTACGCAACGCGGCCGGACGCCTTGTGGATCAGGATGTCGGCGAAGCCGACCTAGCGACGATTGCGGAGGCATCTGCCGATCCGCGTCTACATGAAATCCCATCTCTGCAAATCGATCAATCGCGCGAAATGTTCAGCCGATCTGGACTCGGGAAGCGAGGTCTAACGGAGACAGCTCGCTTCTTTTCACCACGCAACGCCATCGCCTTGCTGGAACTCTGGCGCGCGATCCACGGCGTCGAAGATGCCAGACTATGCAAGAAGCTGGCCTTTGCGTTCACCGCCATTCTACCGCGTGCATCTCGGCGATATCAGTGGAGCGCGCAACGGCCCCTGAATGCGCAAAACCAAACCTACTACATCTCTCCGGTCTATTACGAGTGGAGTGTATTCGAGTTGTTCGATCGGAAGGTGGAAGCTGCGATACGGGCTGCCGCCGATGTGTTCGGCCCCACTCCGCTCTTTCGCAGGCGAAACACGGATGACGTGACCTACACCATCGCGTCGGCCGACGATCTACACCATCTCGCTGATGCATCAGTCGACTACGTGTTTACCGACCTACCTTTCGGAAGCAATATCTTTTACAGCGACATGAATCTGTTTCATGAGGCTTGGCTCGGCGATGTGACCGACCACGCGCGTGAAGCGGTGATGCACACGACCGGTGGGAAAAAGGTGGGAGCTGCCGAGCGCTACGAAGCACTGCTGCGCGGTGCTTTCGCCGAAGCGTTTCGGGTGCTCAGGCCCGGCCGATATCTCTCAGTTGTGTTCGGTAATAGCGATGGTCGGATCTGGGGTCTCGTCCAGCGAGCCATCCGCGACGCCGGTTTCCGTTCAGTGCCAGTCCATGTGGCCATACTCGATAAAGGGCAACGCTCGGTCAAAGGACTAAACTCAGGATCAGAGGGTGTCGTGACGGTTGATCTGGTGATGACTCTGCAGAAGCCGGCAGAGGTTGATGCTGGAGATCATAGCGGCGATCATCCGCGCATGGCGACGCGAGACTTGATCGGTCACGTGCTTGCCAATTTGTCTGTCGAGTGCACGATTAACCCCAGCCACATCTATGCTGCGATACTCCGCGACGCCATCCACAATCAGCAGGCGATTGACCACCTGCATCTTAGCGATGTTCTGATTGCTCTCAGGAATGAGGGATATGAAATAGACCATAAGACAGGGTTGCTGACGGCGGGGCGAACGGCCGAAGTCTCGCTCGCGGCGGAATAGTGTCAATTCCCATGCGCCCCCTCCCGAGCCTCAAAGGGCCACCGGCCTACACGACTGACAGAGGGGCCGCATTTTGCGGTGAATCCCTGGACTTGTTGCAGGCAATACCCGCTGGATCAATCAATCTGGTGATGACATCGCCCCCCTTTCCCTTACTCAGGGAAAAGAGCTATGGCAATCAGAGCCAGGCCGAGTATGTCGATTGGTTGTTGAGATTCTGTGAGCGTGTACATAGAGTGCTGGCCAGCGATGGCTCGTTCGTCCTTGATCTCGGGGGAGCCTATCGGCGCGGCGTCCCGGAGCGATCTCTTCACCAGTGGCGCATCCTTATTCGCTGCGTGGACGAATTGGGCTTCCATCTGGCTGAGGAGGTCTACTGGCACAACCCATCGAAATTACCTTCGCCGATCGAATGGGTGAATAAACGGAAGCTGCGGATGAAGGACTCCGTGAACACCGTCTGGTGGTTCGGCAAGACCGCTTGGCCGAAGGCTGACGTCACCAAGGTTCTTGCACCTTACAGCGCGCGCATGAAGACGCTGCTCAGGGATCCGGATGCTTTCTATAAACCCAGGGTCCGCCCGTCGGGGCACGACATCGGCAAGGGGTTCGCCACAGACAATGGCGGAGCGATCCCGAGCAACCTGCTTCAGATTTCGAATACGGAGAGCAACGGCCTTTATCTGGAGGCCTGCAAAACCGTGGAAGTGCCTCCGCACCCTGCGCGTTTCCCGATGCTGCTGCCTCGGCATTTTATTCGTATGCTGACCACGCCCGGTGATATCGTTCTAGATATCTTCGCAGGTTCGAACATCACGGGGCAAGTAGCTGAGACCGAAGGCCGCCGATGGTTGGCCTTCGACTTGTCGAAGGAGTACGTCGCGGCCAGCGCGTTCCGCTTTTTGACCAGAGCCAATACTCATAGCGAGATGCGAAACCTCTATTCGCGCATTCTCACAGGTGAAACGGTTGATTTGTCTGAGTATCTGTATCAACCTAACCTGCGGGCCGCAGCTAGTTGATGGTACAGCCGTTTTCTGCCCGCGTACTCACCTTACGGGCATTATCGTGCGGACGGTAATCGCAGCTGAACGGTCGATCGCCGCACGGTGACCGCTGATTCCGCCGGCGGATGCAACTCCCTGAGGCCGTCCCGAACGCCGTCACCGCAGCCCGCCAGACCTACCCCACAGCACTCGCCCGCTGCATCCGCCCCAACGCCTCGCGCGCCGCCCCGCCATCAATCACCTGCGCGGCCATCGCCACCCCATCGCGCAACCCCGGAACCTTCCCGGCCACCACCAGCGCCGCCGCGGCATTCAGCAGCACCGTGTCGCGATACGCCCCCGCCGCGCCCTCCAGCACCCCAAGCAACGCCGCCGCATTCGTCGCCGCATCCCCACCCCGGATCGCCTCGATCGGCGCGCGCGTCAGCCCGGCCTCCTCCGGCACCACGGAAAACCGCCGCACCGCGCCCCCCTCCAGCGCCACCACCGAGTTCTCCCCCGCGACCGTCAGCTCATCCAGCCCCTGGCCGTGCACGATCCACGCTGCCTCGCTGCCCAGCCGCCCCAGCGTCTCGGCCATCGGCTGCGCCCACGCCGGATCGAACACCCCGGTCAACTGCCGCCGCACCCGCGCCGGATTGGCCAGCGGGCCGAGGAGGTTGAAAATCGTCCGCGTCCCCAGCTCCACCCGAGGCCCCGCCGCATGCCGCATCGACGGATGGTGCCGCGGCGCAAACAAAAACACCGCCCCGGCCTCGCGCAGGATCGCCGGCAGCCGTTCCATCGGCGCATCGACATTCACCCCCAGCGCCGCCAGCACGTCCGCCCCGCCGGTGCGCGATGACAGCGCCCGATTGCCGTGCTTGGCCACCGGCACCCCCGCGCCGGCCATCACGAACGTTACTGCGGTGGACACGTTCAGCGTCCCGGCATTGTCGCCCCCGGTGCCGCACACATCCATCGCGCCGTCGGGCGCCTCGATCGCCGCCATCCGCGCGCGCATCGCCCGCACCGCGCCGGTCAGCTCGGCCACCGTCTCGCCGCGCACCCGCATCGCCATCAGCAGCCCGCCGATCTGCGCCGGCGTCGCCTCGCCCGACATGATGATATCGAACGCCGCCTCCGCCTCGGCCTCGCTCAGCGTGGCGCCGCCAGCCAGCCGGGCCAGCAGAGGCTTAAGGTCGCTGGACATAAGCCCCCGTTGGCCGCCCTACGCCGCCCGCGCCGGCACGTCTGATCCGGGGGCGTTGGATCCGCGCGCGATCGCCAGGAAATTCCCGAGCAGTTGATGCCCGTGCTCGGTGACGATGCTCTCCGGGTGGAACTGCACGCCAAACACCGGCAGCGCGCGGTGGCGCATGCCCATGATCAGCCCGTCCTCGGTCCACGCCGTCGCTACCAGCGCCTCCGGCAGGCTGTCGCGCTCGACCACCAGGCTATGATACCGCGTCGCCAGGAACGGCGAGGGCAGGCCCGCAAAGATATCGCCGCCGGCGTGCGAAATCCGGCTCTGCTTGCCATGCATCGGCATCGGCCCGCGCACCACCTTGCCGCCGAACGCCTGGCCGACCGCCTGGTGCCCGAGGCAGACCCCCAGGATCGGCACCTTCCCCGCCGCGGCCGCGATCAGCTCGAGGCAGATCCCCGCCTCGTTCGGCGTGCACGGCCCTGGCGACAGCACGATCGCCTCCGGCCCGCGCGCCAGCGCCTGCGCGACGGTCAGCTTGTCGTTGCGCCAGACCTCGCAGCGCGCGCCAAGGTCGCCCAGGAAGTGCACCAGGTTGAAGGTGAAGCTGTCATAGTTGTCGATCAGCAGGATCATGGCGCGCACCCTTGAAGGGGCATGCATCCTCGCGCAACGTCCCCACTCGGGTCAACGGCGGGTGGGTCGCGAAGATCAACCTTGCAGGAAGTCGTCCTGCGACACGCCCGCCTGCTTGAGGACGCTGCGCAGTGTCCCTTCGGCCATATCGCCGGGGTGATTGGGAATGGTTGTGTAGCGGCTGGTGCCGGCACTGAACCAGATCTCATGTGATCCCGCCGCCTGCCGGCTGAATTCAAATCCTGCCCGCTTCAGCCGTTGGACGACCTCCCGCTATCGGAAGCCCGCCAATCGGCCCATCAGGCGTTCACGATCAACGGCTAGTCGAACGACTCCTTTGCCGGCGGATAGGTGACCGCGCCACTGCCGCCGCTTTGCAGTTCAATCAACTTCTTCGCCACGTCATGCGCAATTTCGACCGTCTCCTGGATGGTCCGCCCTTGCGCGACCAACCCCTGGATGTCGTCCGAGGTTGCCAGATAGACGCCCTCCGGCAGCTTCTCGATATGCAGTGTCACGATCCGTTCCACGGTGCATTCCTTTTGCGAATCAGGCGGCCCGATTGGCGGCCGCGGCGCGATCATCGGCTACCTGCGCCGCCGCCCCCCTGATTGCCAGCACCCCGGCTTGAGCCGCGCGCAATTCGCTCTAGTCTCCCCCCAACCAACAAACGCCGGAGGACGAAAGTGCCCAAGCTCACCATGCCGATCGAGGCCACGCACATCCTGATGTTCGCGCGCGCTGTCGGCGATCCCAACCCGGTCTACGCCGACGCGCAGGCCGCCAAGGCCGGCGAGACCGGCGGCATCATCGCCCCGCCCACATTTCCTCAGGCGGTCGCGCAGTTCGACCCCGACTACAACCTGCGCCCGAAACCCGGGGAACCCTGGTTCGGCTCCGGCAAGACCGCCAGCGGCATCGAGGGCAAGCCCCCCTCCGGCGGCGGCGGCCTGCACGCCGAGCAGCATTTCGAGTACCACCGCCACCTGCGCCCCGGCGATGTGCTGACCGTCGAGATCAAGCCCGGCAAGACCTGGGAGAAGGAAAGCAAACGCGCCGGCAAGCTGACGTTTCGTGAACGTATCGCCGAATACCGCGACCAGACCGGTGAGCTGGTCATCACCGCGCGCGGTGTCGGCGTAACGACCGAACGTCCCGTGGACCAGGGCTGAGGGAGCGCGCGCCATGTCACTGCAAGCATCGAAACTGCACGTCGGCGACACGCACCATGAGCGTGTCGTCGAAAATCTCTCCCGCACCCAGATCGTGCAATACGCCGGTGCCTCCGGCGACTACAATCCGCTGCACACCGACGATGTCTACACGCGCGAGGCCGCCGGCTACCGCAGCGTGTTCGCACACGGCATGCTGACGATGGGCCTGACCGGCAAGATGCTCACCAACTATGTGGGCGACGGACGGCTGACGAAGTTCGGCGTGCGTTTCACCAACCAGGTGTGGCCGGGCGACACGCTGGAGGTCACCTCGACCGTCGCCGCGCTGCGCGAAGATGGCGGCCAGCACTACGTCGATCTGACGCTGTCCACCACCAACCAGGATGGCAAGGAGGTGGTCAGCGGCACCGCGACCGCGCGCATCGATCCCTGATCGGGCGCGCGAGGCAGGATGTTGCCCCCGGCCATGACGATAGAGCAACGTCCTGCGCCATCCCTCCCCCGCCGACGCTCACGCGCCCGCCTCGCGTCCTCCCGCCGCCCTGTGCTAACCTACGCCGCAACGCAAGGAGGAACGCCAATGCCACCGCCCAGTGACGCCGCGTCCGTCCGCTCCCGCATCGAGGTCGTTCCCACCGGTGCCGCCCTCGGCGCCGAGCTCCGCGGCGTCGATCTGCGCGATATCGATGATAGGGACTTCGCCGTCATCCATCGCGCCTGGATCAACCACCTCGTGCTGCTGTTCCGCGACCAGACGCTCGACGACGACGCGCTGCTCGGCTTCAGCCGCCGATTCGGCGCGCTGGACCAGGCGCCGATCCAGGAGAACGGCCGCCGCTTCGTCGACGGCTATCCGGAGATCTACGTGGTTTCGAACGTGATCGAGAACGGCGTCGCCATCGGCAGCCTCGGCGCCGGCGAGGCGGTGTGGCACACCGACATGTCCTATCTCGAGGACCCGCCCAAGGCGAGCATGCTCTACGCGCTGGAAGTTCCGCCCACCGGCGGCAACACCGGCTTCAGCAGCATGTATCGCGCCTACGAGACGCTGCCCCAATCGTTACGGCAACGCATCACGGGGCTGCGGGTAAAGCACGACGGCACCTACAACAGCGGCGGCTATGTACGCCAAGGCATCACACCGACCGACGATCCGGTCGCCGCGCCCGGAACGTTTCACCCGTTGGTGTGCACCCACCCTGACAGTGGCCGCCGCGGCCTGTATCTCGGACGCCGGCGCAACGCCTATATCGAGGGTCTGCCGCTCGCGGAATCCGAAGCGCTGCTCGATGAAATCTGGACCTACGCCACGCGCGACGAACTGACCTGGTACAACACCTGGCGGGTCGGCGACCTGGTGCTGTGGGACAATCGCTGCACCATGCACCGGCGCGATCCTTTCGATCCCGGCGCGCGGCGGATCATGCACCGTACGCAGGTCAAGGGCGAGACGCGGCCGCGCGCGTAGGTCGCCCCGCATGTTCGTCATCAACGATCCGCCGCCGCAGATCGCCCCCGCGCGCCTCGCGCTGCTGCTCAAGGCGGAACCCGCAACGATCGGCCACTTCCGCCAGGTCGGCTTCATGGACCCGGCCATCCGCGCCCTGCTGCCCGACCGGCGCATCGCCGGCACCGCCGTCACGATCCGCTTCGACGGCGACGACACCGCCATCGTCCATTACGCGCTCGGAAAACTCCGCCCCGGTGACATCCTGGTGATCGACCGCGCCGGCGATACGCGCCACGCCTGCTGCGGCGGCGGTGTCGCCTTCGCCGCGCGCGAGGCCGGCTGCCTCGGCGTCATCATCGACGGCGTCGCCACCGACATCCAGGAGCTGCGCGCCTACGGCATGCCAGTCTGGGCGCGCGGCCTGTCGCCGATCACCTGCAAGCCCCGCTTCATCGGCGGCGAGTTCTGCGTGCCGATCTCCTGCGGCGGCGTGCCGGTCACCCCGGGCGACGCAGTGTTCGCCGACGAGAACGGCGTGCTCGTGCTGCCCCCATCCGACATCGAAACATCCGCGCACCGCGCCATCGGCATGCAGGACGCCGAAAAGGCCGCCCTCGCCCGCGTAACGAAAGGCGAGCGCTTCCCCGACATCAACGGCACCAACGCGCGCATAAGCGAGATCCTGGCCGCGCAACAAACGGCCAAGCCATGAGCGACCGAACCGGCATCACCCGCCTGCGCGAGCTATTGGAGGCCGCGCACCATGCCGTCGTCTTCACCGGCGCCGGCATCTCCACCGAATCCGGCATCCCCGACTTCCGCTCCCCCGGCGGCATCTGGACGCGCATGGCGCCGATCGATTTCCAGGACTTCATCGCGTCCGAGGAGGCGCGCCGCGAGGCCTGGCGCCGCCGCTTCGCGATGGAGGACACGTTCCGCGGCGCCGAGCCCAATCGCGGCCATCGCGCCGTCGCCACGCTGGTGCGCCGCGGCACCGTCGCTTCGGTGATCACCCAGAACATCGACGGGCTGCACCAGGCCTCCGGCGTGCCCGACCGCCAGGTGATCGAGCTGCACGGCAACACCACCTACGCGACATGCCTCGACTGCGGCGAGCGCCACGAGCTGGCGCCGATCCGCGCCGCCTTCGAAACGAACGAAATCCCGCCGCATTGCGTGAAATGCGAGGGGTTGGTGAAGACCGCCACCATCTCCTTTGGCCAGTCGATGCCGGTGCTGGCGATGCAGCGAGCCGAGGCGGAAACCCTCGCCGCCGACCTGTTCATCGTGCTCGGCTCCTCGCTCGTGGTCTACCCGGCCGCGGGGTTCCCGGAGCTGGCGAAGCACAACGGCGCCAGGCTGGTGATCGTCAACCGCGAGGAAACGGGACTGGATCGATACGCCGACCTCGTGCTGCACGAGCCGATCGGCGACACGCTGGGCGGCGCGGTCGGGGTGAATTGACGCACCGCCCGGTCACCCAAACGCACCACGGACAGACGAAAAACGCTCGCGGACGGTGTTAACGTCCTGTATAGCACTATGTGCTAGACAGTGCAGATGAGGGTCTTTGTGGTTCCGCAGGTGAGCAGACTGATGCGCAAGGAGCGTCTCCCTGACGCCATCCTATGCCGCGCGGCCCGCGACCTGGTGGCAGGCATACTCGGCGCGGGCGAAGCGGACCTTAGGGGAGGGTTGTTCAAGAAACGCCTGGCGCGACCGGGGAGCGGCAAGAGCGGCGGCTATCGGATCATCATCGCCTTTCGCCCCCCGAGAACGGAGCGGGTCCTGTTCACTTACGCTTTTGTAAAGAACGCCGCGGCGACCCTGACGCAACAGGGGCACGAAGCCCTGACCAAGGCCGCCGCCGCATTCCTGGCGGCGGACGACCAACAGGTCGCGGCACTGCGGGCTGCGAACGATGTGAGGGAGATCGAGTGCGATGGCGACGACCAGGGGTAAGCCGCGGAAGCTGGACGTGGAACAGGAGGTCCTTGCGACCGCGCATGATTTGGCGGCCGCGCTGCATCGCGTTGGCGCCATGGACGCGCTGGACATGCGTGCTATGGATCGTCTCTGTCTGCCGCCACGGCCGGAGTATGGCAGCGCGGAAGTGCGGCGGATCAGAGCCGCGACGCGCATGAGCCAGCCGGTGTTTGCCCGGCTGCTGGGGGTGGACAAGTCCGCGGTCGCGCAATGGGAGCGCGGGGCGAAGCGACCGTCTGGGCCGGTGTCGCGGCTGTTGGAGGTGCTCGATCCCAAGAAGCCGGACAACCCGATCGTGCAGGTGCGCCGGGCGATGACCGACAGAGCGGCGTGACCTGACGCCGGCCTCACTTGCCATGATGGAGAGATATAACCGGGCGAAGCTGGTGATCGTCAATCGCGACGAGACGAGACGGGATCGCTACGCCGATCTTGTGCTGCACGAGCCGATCGGCGACACGCAGGGTGGCGCGGTTGAGGGTGAGTTGAGGTTTGCACCAGTCAGCCACGCGGTGCCAAGGCGCGCGATTGGCCGCTCAAAGGGATTCAGGCGGCGATCGTGCGGGGTTCAATGCGTCCGAGCTCCGCCGCGATCTTTCGACGCTGGCGCATCAGGTCGTGGTCGGATTGAAGACCAAGCCAGAACCCATCGGAAAGCCCAAAGTACCGGGCCAGTCGCAAGTCCGTGTCCGCGGTCACCGCTCGCTTGCCGAGGACGACCTCATTGATCCGCCGTGGCGGCACGCCGATCGCTCGGGCCAGGCCGTTCTGGGTCAGGCCCATGGGCTCGATGAAGTCGAGCAGCAGGACCTCCCCAGGGGGTTGGGTTGGGGATTTCGTCAGTGATCGTCGACGATCTCGACATGATCCGGACCTCCCTGTGTCCGCACAAAACAGACGCGCCATTGCCGGTTGATGCGAATGCTGTGCTGGCCGGCCCGATCGCCTTTGAGGGCTTCAAGGCGATTGTTCGGCGGCACGGCGAGATCCCCCAGCACTTTGGCGTTGTTCAGCATCCGAAGCTTCCGGAGCGCGGTCTGCTGGATATCGTGAGGCAGGGTGCGGCTGAACCGGCCGTGCCAGATACGCTCGGTCTCCGACGATCGAAAGCTGACGATCACCCGCGCTGTATAACGTTATGCGTTATGGCTGGCAAGGTAATTCCAGGGGGCAATCCGCGTACTCCGTATCTCCCGGCTTGCGTCCGATGCAAATCGACGCACCCTCCGGGGTACCCTGTCACGCCGGCGCCTGCCCGCACCCACGACTTGCCTTCCCGCAACAAGCAAATGTGCAACAAGCAAACGTTGATATCGAGGAGCGCTCAGGATAGGCTCAATTTTGAGAAAGGACATTCCATGCAGCCCGGCGACGATACCGGCCTCGCCATTCCCCCCGCCCTGGCGGCGGAGATACAAGCTGCGGCCGATGAAGAACACCGCCCGGCACTCGACGTGCTGCGCGATGCGGTTGCGGGCTACCGCAAGGAACAGCGCTGGCGCAGAACGCTTGCCTATGGCGCGCAGCGCGCCAACGCGCTTGGCCTGACTGAGGCTGATGTGCCGCGCCTGATAGCGGAATACCGCCAGGAGAAGCGGCGAGGACTGCACGAGGCGTGATAATCGTCACCGCGGACACCAATGTTTATGTGTCCGGGCTGGAATTTGGCGGGGTTCCGCTGGCCTTTCTTGACCATGCCCGTGCCGGCGCTTTCCGCCTCGCAGTCTCGGAGCCTCTGCTGGCAGAGCTTCGCGAAGTGCTCCGCCTCAAATTCGCCTGGTCTGAGGAAGCAGTCACCGCTGCGTTGTTGCAACTGGATGATTGCAGCGTTCACGTGCACCCGGCCGAGACGCTGGATGTCATCCAAGACGATCCTGACGACAACCGGATACTGGAGTGCGCAATTGCGGCGCAGGCTGGATTCATCGTATCGGGCGACAACCACTTGCTGCGCCTGGGCCGCTATCGCAGCGTCCGCATCCTGAAGGTGGCGGACTTCATGGCGCTGCTGTCGACACCCTGACGCGAAAGGGATGCGCATCAAACCGCACTGCGTGAAATGCGAGGGGTTGGTGAAGAACGCCATGATCTCCTACGCCAGTCGATGCCCGTGCTGGCGATGCGACGGGCGCAGATTTGTGGATCGCAAGTGGGGCTGGGTGCAAAGGCGAATTTGTCGTGTCCGGTAGGCCTTAGCCGATTTCTTCGGCGTGGCCGGGGACGGCGCCGGCTCTCAAGGTTGTCTATGTGCTACTGAAGTGAGGGTCGCTATGGGCAAGACCTGCCGTTAGGCCTGTGAAAGATGGAATAGTTCGTTGGTAACGCTGCTGAGCAACGGTGAGGGCAAGGACTTCGTCCGAGGCGCATTTCAGCGCTTGGCTGAGAAATCGAAGACGCTCCTCCTCGCCGCGCCCTACTTCACTTATCCTGAGCCGCTACTGGACGCGCTGAAGCGCGGCTCGTCCGTCAGCCTGCTGGTTGGCCTGAATTCCACGACACGCGCCGACGCCCTGCGCGCTATCACGGCCGAGCGGCGGACCTCAGTGCGTTTCTACACGGGGCGATTCCACGCGAAGCTTTACGTGTTCGACGAGGCTGTCCTGGTAGGCTCAGCCAACCTTACGGAGTCGGGCTTCCAAAGCAATCGAGAGGTGGTCGCTTGGCTGAGCGAACCTGAGGACGAGAACGCCGTCGACGAGGCGAGGGTGATCTTCCGCATCCTTTGGGACAACGCACGCTCGTTGAGCCAGGGAACCCTCAGGGAATTCGAGCAAGCCTGGCTAGCAGCCCGCCGTACGGGGCCTGACCCCGACGCCACGATCGCCATCGCGGTCGGTAAGGTCGAGCCGCCCTCGGTGAACGTGGACAGTCGCAAGGCCGTGGGCGTTCAAGTCGCCCTGGAGCGGCTCAGGCGTCAGATCCAGGAAGAGTACAAGCCCGCGTTCGAGGAGGTCGGCGCTATCCTGAACACGGAGGGTCTCTACCGCGAGGACGTGACCGACATCGATCCCCCGTTCAGGACGAACCGCTTTCTAAACTGGCTGCGTCTCACTCATGCGCCTGGAGACACATGGAAAGAAGCGCCCGTGCGTAACTCCGACGAGCGGCGGGGCGAGGTCGTGCGCCGGGGGCAGGAGTGGTGCGCCGCGAAGGACGGGCGAGTTTATGAGGGCTATGCGGAAGGCATCCAGGGCGTCCTAGCGCCGTTCGCGGATCCAGCGGTGCTGCCTCTTGCTCCAAGGAGCAGCTGACTGCGGGTCTGCTGGGCATCCACGCGTTCACCGAGCAGCTGCGGTTCACTGCGGGCGGCAAGGACGCGTTGCCAGCGCGTTTTTGGCAGGAGAACAAGGGGGACGTTGGGAAAGTGCGTGAAGCGCTGGGCCACCTGCTTCATGGCAATGGCGATTTCGTTGACCGCCTTCATGCCGTAACGTCCGATGAGCGTTGGAAGATCGCGCTCTTCGGCAAATTCTGCGGGCTGGAGCTCTGCGGTACCGTGAAACCGACGGAGTGCCCGCCAGTGAACGGACGTTCGGCCAAGGCGCTACGATTCCTGGGCTACAAAGTGAGCGCGGACTAATCGGCGGCCTAGCGGGCTGCCGAAAGCGGACCGACATCATATTGATAAATGAGCTGGCACGGCAGATTATGCATGTGGTCATTGAAGACGGCAGCCGAACGGCCATGATACAGACATCTCGACTTACAAATATCGGATGCGTGGTCGATAGCAAACTGTCTTGTGCAGAAATCGAGAGGCGTCACAAGCCGATCGGACTTTCTACGATGCCGGGGTTAATCCCCGGCATGACGCATGAAACGCCAGTGCGCGTACGGAACAACAACCCGGACCTCGACTGACACGATGACCGACTCCCCTTTCCAACCGCCCGAAACCTTCATGCGGCTCCCCGCCGGCCCACCCGGCCCGGGCTGCCGTGCCGCCATCCTCGGCGTGCCGTTCGACTGCGGCACCCACCCGTTCCGCGTTGGCGCGCGCCAGGGCCCCGCCCACGTCCGGCAACAGTCCGGCCTGATCCGCCGCTACCACCCCAGCCTCGCCGACGTGGACGTGCCGGCCCTGCTCGGCGCGGTCGATTGCGGCGACGTGGCCCTCACCCCCGGCCGCCTCGACGCCGCCTTCCCGCGCATCGAGGCCGCCGCCGGCACCATCCTCGACGCCGGCGCGGTCCCAATCGGCATCGGCGGCGACGGCTCAGTCTCGCTGCCGCTGATGCGCGCCGCCGGCCGCCGCCACCAAGGCCTGGTCGCGCTGCACATCGACGCCCACACCGACGCCTACCCCTACACGCCGGAGGATCGCTACACCGCCGCAACCCAGTTCACCCACGCGGCCGAAGAAGGCGCCATCGACGCGACCGCCTCCTGGCACGTCGGCATTCGCGGCTTCACCTACACCGCCGGGGTGCTGCCGCGCGCCCACGGCCTCGGCTTCCGCGTGGTCACCGCCGAGGACCTGCTGCGCCGCGGCTTCGCCCAGGCCATGGCGGAATTCCGCGACAGCGTCGCCGGCCGCCCGGTCTACCTGTGCTGGGACATGGACGTGTTCGACCCCTCGGTGGCGCCCGGCGTCTGCACGCCGACCTGGGGCGGCCTGTCGGCGCGCGAGGGCATCGAACTGATCCGCACCCTGACCGGCCTGAACATCGTTGCGATGGACTTCAACACCGTCAGCCCGCCGCAGGACGTCAACGACATGGCCGCGCACCTCTGCGCCCACATGATGATGGAGGCGATGGTGCTGCTCGCCCGCCAGTACGGGTTGGTGGAATAGCGGGCACGCGACAAGTCCCGGGCGTCTGCCCCACCGCAAGAAGGTCCGTCACGGAGACACGAAGATCGCGCAGGTGAAAACCGACGGCGCGTCGCGCGAAGCGCTTCACCGACCGTTTCGCTCCGTGTTCTTTTTGCCTCCGCGGTCAACCCTCCTGCCTTGCGGATTGCTTGCCACCACAAGCCATCGGCATATGAGCGCCGGTCTGGTCGAACATAGGGCCCGCGTGCAGGCCGACCGAGCGCCCCCTATTTCTTCCGCAAACTCAGGATATACGCCGACACATTGGCGATGTCGTCGCGGCTGAGCGAATAGTCGGGCATCGGCGTGTGCGGCGTCGACAGAAACACCGTCAGCGACATCGACGTGGTCGATTTCATCGCCGCGATCGCCGCGAATGTCGGGACCGCATCGGTGCCCTGACGCTGCTGACCGGGATCGACGATGTGGCAACTGCTGCACCAGCGCACCGCCAGGTCGTGGCCGGCGAGCCGATCGCCGCTCTCCTGTGCCTCAGCCGGCAGCGCCATCAGAGCAACCGCCGCCACGGCAATGATCCGTGCCCACCACATCGTCCTGTCTCCTGCTCTTGCCGCATTCCACGCCGGCCGCGACCAACGTGCATTGACCTTGGTCAAACCCGCCGGGGTCCAAACCCGCCCCGACGGTTTGTCCCCCGCCAGCGCCATGCTAGACCTGCCCTGCAATGTCGGAAACCACCACGCTCCCACCGCTCGCGGTCGCCTTCGGCGCCGACCACGCGGGCGTCGCGCTCAAGGACACCCTCGCCGCCGCCCTGCGCGCGGAGGGCTTCGCCGTGCACGATCTCGGCACCACCGGCTCCGATTCGGTGGACTACCCGGACTACGCCGACAAAGTCGCCGCCGCCGTCGCCGATGGCACGGTGCAGCTTGGTGTCCTGGTCTGCGGCACCGGCATCGGCATGTCGATCGCCGCCAACCGCCATCCCGCGATCCGCTGCGCCGTCGCCCACGATGTCACCTCCGCCCGTCTCAGCCGGGCGCACAACAACGCCAACGTGCTCGCGCTCGGTGCCAGGCTGGTCGGCGAACTGGTGGCGCTCGACTGCCTGCACGCCTTCATCGCCACCGGCTTCGAGGGCGGCCGCCACGCGCCGCGCGTCGCCAAGCTGGGCCTGGCGGGAAAGCCCGCCGCATGAACGAGCAATCGCCCGCCACCGGCCTGCAACGCTTTTTCACCGCGCCCCTGGCCGAGACCGATCCCGAGCTGGCCGCCGCCATCGGTGCCGAGCTGGTGCGCCAGCAGGACGGCATCGAGCTGATCGCCTCGGAGAACATGGTCTCCGCCGCGGTGCTCGAAACGCAAGGCTCCGTCCTGACCAACAAATACGCCGAAGGCTACCCCGGCCGGCGCTACTACGGCGGCTGCGCCTACGTGGACATCGCCGAGCGCCTGGCGATCGAGCGTGCCTGCCAGTTGTTCGACTGCAGCTTCGCCAATGTGCAGCCGCATTCCGGTGCGCAGGCCAACCAGGCGGTGTTTTTGGCGCTGCTGTCGCCCGGCGACGCCATCCTGGGCATGAGCCTCGCCGCCGGCGGCCACCTGACGCACGGCGCCGCCCCAAATTTGTCGGGGAAATGGTTTCGCGCGCTGCACTATGGCGTCCGCCGGGAAGACGGGCTGCTGGACTACGAGCAGCTTGAATCGATCGCGCGCGCCGAGCGGCCAAAACTGATCATCGCCGGCGGGTCGGCCTATCCTCGGTTCATCGATTTCACCCGCATCCGCCGCGTCGCCGACGAGGTGGGCGCCTACTTCATGGTCGACATGGCGCATTTCGCCGGCCTGGTCGCCGCCGGACTGTTCCCCAGCCCGCTGCCGCACGCCCACGTCGTCACCACCACCACGCATAAGACGTTGCGCGGCCCGCGCGGCGGCATGGTGCTGTCGAACGACCCCGGGCTCGGCAGGAAGATCAACAGCGCGGTGTTCCCCGGCCTGCAAGGCGGCCCGCTGATGCACGTCATCGCCGGCAAGGCCGCCGCGTTCGCCGAGGCGCTGCGCCCGGATTTCCGCACCTACCAGAAAGCCGTCGCCGACAACGCGAAGACCCTAGCAGCGACGCTGGCCGAGCAGGGCCTCGCCATCGTCACCGGCGGCACCGACAGCCATCTGATGCTGGTGGACCTCCGCCCCAAGCACGTCACCGGCAAATCGGCAGAAGCCAGCCTGGAGCGCGCCCACATCATCGCCAACAAGAACGCCATCCCGTTCGACCCGGAGAAGCCGACCGTCACCTCCGGCGTCCGCCTCGGCTCGCCCGCCGCCACCACACGCGGCTTCGGCCCCGCCGAATTCCGCGAGGTCGGCCTGATGATCACCGAGGTGCTGGACGCGCTCGGCCGCTCGAACGACGGCAGCAACGTAGCTGCGGAGGCCGCTGTCGGAGCCCGCGTCCAGGCGCTGTGCGCCCGCTTCCCGATCTACCGCGCCAGCGGCTCGCATGTCCGGTAGTGTCGCTGCGATGTCCCCCGTTGTCATTGCGAGCGCAGCGAAGCAATCCCCATCCAGGTGCGCACCGGCCGGGGGATTGCTTCGCTGCGCTCGCAATGACAATTGGATCGCAATGACAATCGGATCGGGACCCTAACCACCATGCGCTGTCCGTTCTGCGGCCACGAGGACACCCAGGTGAAGGACAGCCGTCCCACCGAGGACAACGCCGCGATCCGTCGCCGCCGCTCCTGCGGCAATTGTGGCCAGCGCTTCACCACCATCGAGCGGGTGCAGCTTCGCGAACTGACCGTGGTGAAAACCGACGGCCGCCGCGTCCCGTTCGACCGCGACAAGCTGGCCCGCTCGATCCGCATCTCGTTGCGCAAGCGGCCGATTCAGGAGGAACGCATCGAGCGCATCGTCAACGGCGTGGTGCGCCAGCTCGAGGCGTCGGGCGAGAGCGACATCCCGTCGAAGCAGATCGGCGAACTGGTGATGGACACGCTGAGGGAGCTGGACCCGGTCGCCTATGTCCGCTTCGCCAGCGTCTACCGCAACTTCCGCGAGGCGAAGGATTTCGAGGATTTCGTCGGCTCGCTGGGCGAACCTGACAAGACAGGCGATGGCCGAACCGCCAAGCGGTGAAGTGGGGCGGCCATGACGGCCTCTGAGGCGACCGCAGCTCCCGCCCCAGTTCCGCCCGGCGATGCCGCCGCCGACGCGGCGCACATGCGCTCCGCGCTCGCGCTGGCCCGCCGCGGCCTCGGCAGCACCTGGCCCAACCCCTCCGTCGGCTGCGTGGTGGTGCGCGACCGGCGCGTCCTCGGCCGCGCCGTCACAGCCCCGGGCGGCCGCCCGCACGCCGAGCCGCGCGCGCTGGAAATGGCTGGTCCCCAGGCGCGCGGCGCCACCGTCTATGTGACGCTGGAGCCCTGCAACCACTACGGCCAGACACCGCCCTGCACCGAGGCGCTGATCGAGGCTGGCATCGCCCGCGTCGTCGTCGCCATGCGCGATCCCGACCCGCGGGTGAACGGCGAGGGGCTGGGCCGCCTGCGCGCCGCCGGCATCGCGGTGACAGAGGGCGTGCTGGAAGCCGAGGCACGCGAGGTCGTAGCTGGCTTCGCCAGCCGAGTGCTGCGGCACCGCCCGTTCGTGACGCTGAAACTCGCCGCCACGCTGGACGGGCGGATCGCCACCGGCGCGGGCGAGAGCCGCTGGATCACCAGCGAGCCGGCGCGACGCCTTGGGCACGCCATGCGCGGCCGGCACGACGCGGTGCTGGTGGGCGTCGGCACGGTGCTGGCCGACGATCCGGACCTGACCTGCCGGATCCCCGGGTTTCGCCCGACCCCGGTGGTGCGCGTAATCGTGGATACCCATTTGCGCACCTCGTTGACCTCACTCCTTGTCGCCACCGCCGCCGAAAGCCCGACCTGGATGTTGATCCGTACAGGCACCGATCCGGACCGTCGCCGCGCCGTCGCCGATCTGGGCGTCCGCGTGATCGAGACCTCCGGGGCGGATGCCGGGGTCGATCTCGCCAAGGGTCTCGCCGCACTGGCGGACGCCGGTCTCACCCAGGTCCTGGTGGAGGGCGGCGCCAAGATCGCCGCGGCCCTGCTGCGTGCCGATCTGGTGGATCGGATCGCCTGGTTCCACGCGCCGTCGGTCATGGGCGCCGATGGCTGGCCGTCCGTGCAGGCATTCGGCGTGGAGCGGCTGGACCTGATGCCGCGTTTCGTCCGGCGCGCCATGCGTCCGGTCGGGGATGACACGCTGAGCGAATTCGCGAGGATCGGCTGATGTTCACCGGTCCTTGCTGCAGCAGTTGTCATTTTGGCCAGACCCTTCGGTCTCTATCCGTCATGGCCGTCCCCGGACTTGATCCGGGGACGGCCATGACGGATAGGGCAATCGCGTCCGGCCAAAATCAGCATCGTCGCCCCCACCTAATGTCCTCAGGTCCGACCTGATGTTCACCGGCATCATCACCGCACTCGGCACCGTCCGCGCGATCACCCCGATCGGCCAAGGCCACGACATGCGCCTGGTCATCGGCGTGCCCCCCGCGTTCCTGCACAGCGCCGCCCACGGTGAGGTCGCCCAGCCCCCGGTCCAATTGGGCGCCTCGATCGCCTGCTCCGGCTGCTGCCTCACGGCGACCGAGCTTGGCGCCGACAGCTTCGCCGCCGACGCCTCAGCGGAAACCCTGGCAAAAACCACCATGGGCACCTGGCGCGTCGGCACCGCCATCAATCTCGAACGCTCGCTGCGGCTCGGCGACGAGCTCGGCGGGCACCTGGTCTCCGGCCACGTCGACGGCGTCGGCACGGCAACCTCGGCAACCCCCGAGAACGCCTCCACCCGCTGGCGTTTCCGCGTCCCCCCCGACCTCGCCCGCTTCATCGCCGCCAAGGGCAGCGTCGCGGTCGACGGCGTATCATTGACGGTCAACGATGTTGCGGACGATACCTTCGGTGTGAACATCATCCCGCACACCGCCGCGGTGACCCGGTTCGGCATGCTCGCCCCGGGCGACCCGGTGAACATCGAAATCGACATGCTGGCCCGCTACGTCGCGCGTCTGGCGGAGTTTCGCTGATGTCCGAACTGAGGTCCGCCACGCTGTCGCAGTACCTCTCCAACATCGAGGAGCTGATCGAGGAAGCCCGCAACGGCCGCATGTTCATCCTGGTCGATGACGAAGATCGCGAAAACGAAGGCGATCTCGTCGTCCCCGCGCAGTTCGCCACCCCCGACGCGATCAACTTCATGGCCCGCCACGCCCGCGGCCTGATCTGCCTGGCGCTGACCCGCCAGCGCGTCGAGCAGCTCGGCCTCAGCCTGATGAGCCGCCACAACGGCACCCGCCACCAGACCGCCTTCACCGTATCGATCGAGGCGCATGAGGGGGTCACGACAGGCATCTCCGCGCACGACCGCGCGCATACCGTTGCGGTGGCGATCAATCCCGAAAGCGGGCGCGAGGACATCGTCACTCCCGGCCATGTCTTCCCCCTGGTGGCGCGCGAGGGCGGCACGCTGGTGCGCGCCGGGCATACTGAGGCCTCGGTCGATATCGCCCGCAAGGCCGGACTGAACCCGTCGGCGGTGATCTGCGAGATCATGAACGACGACGGCACCATGGCGCGGCTGCCGGACCTGATCGCCTTCGCCCAGCGGCACAACCTGAAGCTCGGCACCATCGCCGACCTGATCGCGCACCGGCGCCTGACCGAGCGGCTGGTCAAGCGCGTCGCCGAGGGGGACTTCAACCACGTCGCCGGCGGCGACTGGCGCGTCGTCGTCTATGCCAACACCGTCGAGTACCAGGAGCATCTGGCTCTGGTAAAAGGCGACGTCTCCGGCCTCGAGCCGGTACTGGTGCGCATGCACGCGGTCGATCTGCTGGACGACATGACCGGCGGGCCGCACTGGATCGCCGTCCACAACGCCATGCACATGATCGGGCGGGCCGGCCGCGGCGCAGTCGTGCTGATCCGCGAACACCGCCCCACCGCGCTGGCCGAGCGCGTCGCCCAGCTTGCCCGCAACCAGGGCCCACCGCAGGAGGAGCTGCGCGATTACGGCATCGGCGCGCAGATCCTGCTCGATCTCGGCGTCAGCAACATGATCCTGCTGTCGAACCGGCGCCGCACCATCATTGGCCTGGAGGGCTACGGCCTGAACGTCGTGGATCAACGCCCGATCGATGCGACGGTGGAACCAATCCCCACCCCCAAGGCCGGCAAGCCGTGAGCACCGAGGATGCCGCGCTGCCCACCGCCCCTCGCATCGAAGGCCCGCCGCCACACCTGCTGATCGTTCGCGCACCGTATTATCGCGGCGTGGTCGACGGCCTGACCGACGGCGCCCAGCGCCTGTTGCGCGAGGCCGGCGCCACGTTCGAAACCCTCGACATCGCGGGCGCTTACGAACTGCCGCAAGCCATCCGCATCGCCGTCCGCGGCGCTGCCCACTTCGACGGCTTCGTCGCCCTCGGCTGCGTCGTCCGCGGCGAAACCGACCACTACGACCACATCTGCCGCGAAACGATGGCCGGCCTGATGACGGTCGCCCTGCAATTCGGCCTCTGCCTCGGCACCGGCCTGCTAACCGTCGACTCGATCGACCAGGCCGAGTCGCGCGCCGCCACCAACGGCTACAACAAAGGCGCCGAAGCCGCCGCCGCCGCCCTGCTGCAGATCGGTGCCGCCCGGCGCCTGGGCGCGGTCTGATGGGCCAGCGCCGTCGG
The DNA here is from genome assembly GCA_003151425.1 of Acetobacteraceae bacterium. GTDB lineage: Bacteria > Pseudomonadota > Alphaproteobacteria > Acetobacterales > Acetobacteraceae > Palsa-883. The sequence continues at coordinate 2,744 of PLXO01000244.1, read as the reverse complement.
GCCAGCGAAGGGAAGGCCAGGGGCTCCGCCNNTGGACCCCGCCAAGGGGCGCTGCCCCTGGCCTTCCCTTCGCTCGCCCGACCGCGCTGGCCCACCGGCCGCGCCCGGTGAGCCGGCCGTCGCCGAAGCTGCGTGGGCGGCCGCGGACGGCGTCGCGGGTTGCGGCGGTGCAGGCGTTGTTTCAGAGCGAGCAGGCTGGCGACAATCCGGAGACGGTCATCGACCAGTTCGTGCGGCATCGGTTGGGTGTGGTGTCGGATGCTGGCGGGTTCGAGGACGGTCGGGTGCCCGATGCCGAGGTGCCGTTGTTCTCGCGCATTGTGCGGGCGGCGATTTTGTCGCAGGACCGGATCGACTCGCTGATCTCTGGGTCGCTGCCGGCGGACTGGCCGATCGCGCGGATCGATCCGGTGCTGCGTGCGTTGCTGCGTGCCGGCGGGGCTGAGCTGGCGCTGCCGGACGGCCCGCCGACGAGGGTGGTCATCAACGAGTACCTGGATATCGCACACGGCTTCTTCACGGGCGACGAGCCCGGGCTGGCGAATGCGGTGCTGGATCGTATGGCCCGCGAGCTGCGGCCCGCCGAGTTTGCCGCGTAACTCGCCGTGCAATCTGCCGGGTAGCCGCGTAGGGCAGAAAAGCGCAGCGCATTCTGCCGTCTCTGCTGCCCACTTTTGCAGGAGACCGTCGATACGACGCCAGAAGCAGACTGCGCTACGCTGTTCCGCCCGACAACCGTTGTCTTATAGTTATAAACTGCTACGCCGCCGGCGATCTTGATGTCCCGCGCTCCCTCGGTCGCCATCATCGTGCCGGCCTACAACGCCGCCGCCTATCTCGCGGAGGCCCTGCGCAGCGTGCTTGCGCAGGAGGGCTGCCGGATCACCTCAATCATCGTCGTCGATGACGGCTCGACCGATTCCAGTGCCGCGATCGCGGCCGCGCATCCGGCGCCGGTCCGGCTGATCCGCCAAGCTCATTCCGGTCCCGCGACGGCACGCAACCGCGGTCTTGCGGCGGCGACCGAGGACTGCATCGGCTTCCTCGACGCCGACGACCTGTTGCCGCCGCGCAGCGTTGCCGCGCGGGTGGAGGCGCTGTGCGCGGATCCCGCGCTCGATGCGGCGATCGGGCTGATGACGCAGTTCATCTCGCCCGACCTGGACGCGCCGACGACTGCCGGGTCGCGTGCGCCCGACCGTCCGACGAAAGGACTTGTTCTGGGCACCATGTTGTTGCGGTGTCGGTTGTTCGAGCGCATCGGCGGATTCGATGCTGGCCTCATCCATGGCGACTTCATCGACTGGTACCTGCGCGCCCGGAAGGCCGGCCTTGCGTCGCGCCAGCTCGACACGGTGGTACTGGAGCGCCGCATCCACCGGGGCAATCTGACCTTGCGCGACAAAGCCGGCCGCAAGGACTACCTGACCGTCGTACGGCGCCACCTGGCTCGGCAGCGCTGACCGGTTCAAACGAAAACGTCCATGCTCGTCCGACAGATCGCGGCGAGTGCCGCATCCCAGGCGTCATCGGATGACGGCAGCAGCGTCGCATCGGCGTGCGCGCCTGGTGCGCACAGCCCCACCGCGTCGCCATAAAGCTCGCGCAGGACCTGTCCGATGGTCTCGGCACCGGGCGCGCACGCAAATCGACGTGTTCCCGGCCAGGGCGCGGCGAAATGCGCTGGCGCCGGAAAGCGACGGCTGAACGCCTCCGGCGTCTGGTACGATTTCATCAAGGCCAGCATTGCGAAATTCCTGCGAAACTCCGGGCGTCCAATCAGGTCCTTCCCATCCGCGTAGCCGCCGGACGTCGGGTGATACAGATGATGCAGGACCCGCGCATCCTGCTCGGGGACGCCGATGCTGCCCAGCATCCGCACCTTCATGAACCAGGCGGTATCTTCGCCGCCCCACCCGCGAAACTGCTCCGCCATGCCGCCGTGCCGGTGCGCGAATGCGGTGCGCACCAGCACGGCGCCACCGGGAACCGAGACGTCGCTGACGAACCGGCGGGTGGGCACGCACGTGCTCGGCGCGCAGTTCTGCGTCGCCACGGCCCGGCTGTCTTCCTCCGACAGATAATGCACCTCGGCCCAGGGCAGCAGGCAATCGAAGTTGCGCGCGACGCACTCCCGCCACCCATCGGTGACGAAATCGTCCGGCAGCAGCATGTCATTGTCGAGCCAGAGAAAATGCGAGGTACGGACGAAGGCCAGCCCGATATTCATCGCCCGCGTCTTGTGGAACGGTGGTGAGCCCGGCACGAACATATGGAAGTCCGCGAAGCGCCGACCGACTTCCGCGGCGCGCGGCGCATCGTCCAGTTCCACTAGCACGATCCGCGCGACCCCGTTCGCCGTGCGCAGGTGCCTCAGCGAGGTTTGCAGCAGCGCCAGCCGGTCCGCCCCGCCATGCGGCACGATCACTGTCACCCCCGGAACAAGTTCCTGATGTCCTGTGGGCGGCTGCACGGCGTTACCTCCGGATCGCACTATGGGAAATATCGGTTAGAGTAGCCAGATCGGGGGAGGCAACGCACGACCGACCCTTCCCGCACTGAGCCGCCCCGAAACCGGACGGCCGGACGGTGCGCTGCTCCCGGCGACGAGGCGGCCGTAACGGTCCGATCGACCGTGTGGTGGGTGTCAGTTTGGTCGGCACCGTTGCCCCCTGGCCATGACCGTCCCCGGACTTGTTCCGGGGATCAGTCCCGGCCACCGTGCGTCCGTGAGCATGTTTTGT
>PLXO01000204.1 GCA_003151425.1 Acetobacteraceae bacterium | reverse complement strand
CTCAAACCGGGGTCGAGCAGATACGAATGAGGATTGGAGTGCCGCTACCGACAAATACAAGATCTGCGTCGCGGCAGTCCGCGATGACATCCAGGAGGTCGTTAGGTTAATGAAGCCTACGGTAGATGCGGGACATCTGCGGGTTTCGGATTTTCAAGACTGGCCGGTCTTTGAGACAGTTCGGTCAAACCCTGCGTTCATCGAGACCTTTGAGCGGGAGTTTGGGCAAAGGATTGTGGCGGATCAGGAAACGCCGACTCTCACGAAGCGGGCGGCCGGCGTGGAAGAGGAGGGTGCGGCCGTTTTGCAGAACACGACCGAAGGTAACACGGTTCACTGATGACCAGCACCGCGCGGTGCCTGCAGGTTCTCCATAGAGCGGCATCCGACACTGATGTGCCTGCGTCTCTCCGCGAACCAGAACGAACTACGGCAACATCAGAAACGACCGTTGATTTCTAGTTAGGCCCTCGATCACGGCTGTACCAAAGATCGAAGAAAATATCTTTTGAACACAATTCTGTGTCCATTGATCGAGCTGCTGGTAGAGTTCATCGCGATTGTCAGCAACGCCATAGGCCACCCTGTAACCAGCCTTCATGTTGTCAAGCCTGCGGAGCAGCTTGCCTAAGTCGAGGCCCTTACTCACGATGGAATCGAGATCGTGATGGCTGGTAAATTGCTCTCTGATTTTGCTAATCTGCTTTGTAGAAATCGTTAGGCCATAGATCGATGTCCCAGGCTTGATGCCCAGTTCCAATCCGAGGAATTCAACAGGCTTCTCAGGTTCGCAAATCTCGGTCTTGTGCGGACTCAGTTCCAGCCCCAATTTCTCCAGTTCTGCAATGGTCATCGCCTGAATGTCTTCGCACTCAGAGCGGGAGGAAGCAAAAACCACTAAGTCGTCTGCGTACCGGACAAGGTCGTATCTTCGCCTTATAAATGCGGCGTCGAAGCCACGAAGAAGGAAATTTGACAATATGGGAGAGAGCGGCATCCCCTGCCGCAGGCCCCGCCCCTCCCTTATGTCATTGTCGTCCAGAATGCGCTTGATACGTGGGTCGCTTGAATCCACCTCGCAGTGGACTGAACTGGCGTCCTCCGATGTTGTCCCCCTCCTACCCCTTCCCCAGACATGTGTAACCTAGCTCCCTGTTGACCGATCTCGCGACCGGAGGGCTTGGAGAGCCTGCGGACGCTTCGCGGTTCCGCAGCTGCCATGTTGCCAGCCGCGAATTCCGTTCCACCTGGGCGGGCCGACCTAAGATGCCTGGGCACCTCCACGCCATTGCTGGCGCGACGATCACCCGGACATTGGCCGTCCGACCAGTCCGCGTACACGTGCCGGTCGAGGAAAAAGACAACCCGGAGCCGACGAGCAATCTATGGAAGGCGGCGAACGATTCTTCAAGCATATTTTCAGACGGCTCTGCGTGGCGGGGCAAGGTTCGCTCCGGCCGTCGCCCTACAGCTGCGGAACGAGATCAGCCCGATGCCCGATCTTCCCAATCGCACCCCTGCGGCGCTCCGGCCGGCCAGTCGGCGGTCATTCGGACGGCGCTCCAAGTATCGCCCGCACGTCATTGAGCGTGACCATCAGCATCATTGGATCGAGCGGCGACGGCTCGAAGCCGAGCGCCAAGTAAAATGCCCTGGCTTGCTCCGAAATCGCGTGCACGACGATGCCGCGAATGCCGAGGCTGTCGGCCGCGTGCGTAATGCGTGCGGCGCAGTCGCGGAACATGGCGCGGCCCAATCCACGACCCTGCCAGGCGCGATCGATCGCGAGGCGGGCAAGCAAGGCGACCGGGATGGGGTCCGGCATGTTGCGCCGGAATCGGCCCAGCGCGCCGCCCGGACTGATCCCGCCGGCCGCAACAGCGTAATAGGCGATGACGCGGCGGCCTTCCGCGACGACAAACGTGCGGGTCGCACCGCCGGTCTGGTTACCGCGCGCGCGGCGCCTCAGCCAGTCGTCTAGCGACACCACGCCGGAGTCGAATTCGGCCAGCTCGTGCGCGTCGGCCAGCGGTTCCGGCGCGGCGAGCGGCACCCCTATTCCCAGGGGGGCGGCGTCTGAAGCGCGCGCCGCAGTTTGTCATTCGGACGCGGCGCTTCGTCCAGGCGTGCCCGAAAGGCATCGAAGGCGTCGGGACCGACGACAAACAGAGTGCGGTCCAGCAGCGCGTCCTCTGCCGCGCGGCGGGCGGCCTCAAGCACGAAGTCGGTCTTGGTCTTGCCGGTGAGCTGGGCGGCGCGGTCGATCAGCCCTCGATCACCCGGCTTGATGCGGAGATTGAGGGTATCTCGGCGGCCGGTCGGCTTCACGTTCGGCATGGGAACCTCCATCCCAAACACCCTAACACAGCGTAACGCCATTGTCATTACAATTCGGCAGCCGCTCTCTGAACGTCAGCCGGGCCGTTCAGCCTCACAAAACTCCAATGCAACCACCTTGCTGCATCGTTGCAGATCGCATCACCCGGACCTTCCGTCGACCAGCCGATGGCCCGGTCATGCTTCCTTGCGGTCCTTCCCCGAGAATTGCGCGACGAGATCAGCGAGATGGCCGATCTCATCCAACCGCAACCCCTCCGGCGCCGCGGCCGGGCGGTTACCGCGCGCCACCCGACGCGGCAGAGTGGCCTGCGCGAACCCAAGCTTGGCGGCCTCCTTCAACCGCGCCTCGGCCTGGGCGACCTGGCGCACCTCGCCGGACAGACCGACCTCGCCGAAATAGACCATGTCAGGGCTGGTCGGCTGGTCGGTGGCGGCGGAGGCCAACGCGGCGGCCACGGCAAGGTCGGCAGCCGGTTCGCTGATGCGCAGCCCCCCGGCGATGTTCAGGTAGACGTCCGACCCACTCAGCCGCATCCCGCAGCGCGTCTCCAGCACCGCCAGCAGCATCGACAGCCGCCCGCCGTCCCAGCCGATCACCTGGCGGCGCGGCGACCCGCCGGGATTGGGCGCGAGCAGCGCCTGCACCTCGACCAGCACCGGCCGCGTGCCCTCCAGCCCGGCGAACACCGCGCTGCCGGCGATATTGCCGCGCCGCTCCGCCAGGAACAGCGCGGACGGATTGGCGACCTGCGCCAGCCCCTGGTCGGTCATTTCGAACACGCCGATCTCGTCGGTGGCGCCGAAGCGGTTCTTCACCGCGCGCAAGATGCGGAACTGATGGCCGCGGTCGCCCTCGAAATACAGCACCGCATCGACCATGTGCTCCAGCACCCGAGGCCCCGCGATGGCGCCGTCCTTGGTGACGTGGCCGACCAGCACAAGGGCAAAACCGGCAGACTTGGCCAGGCGGATCAGCTCGAACGCCGCGGCGCGCACCTGGGTGACGGTGCCGGGCGCGCTCTCGATGCTGTCCAGCCACATCGTCTGGATCGAATCGATCACCACCAACGCTGCGTCCGGCGCGCGCTCCAGTGCCGCGGTGATGTCGCGCAGGTTGATCGCGGCGGCCAGCTCCATCGGCGCATCGACCACACCCAGGCGGCGGGCGCGCAGCCGCACCTGGTCCACCGATTCCTCGCCGGAGACATACAGCACCCGCCGCCCCGCCCGGGCCAACGCCGCCGCGGCCTGCAGCAACAGCGTCGACTTGCCGATGCCCGGATCGCCGCCGACCAGCACGGCGGATCCCGCAACCAGCCCGCCCCCCAGCACCCGGTCCAGCTCGTCGATTCCCGTGCTGGCGCGCGGCGGAGGCGCGGTGTCGCCCACCAGCCCGACGAAGGTGACCGCGTTGCCCGCCCCGGCGCGGGCGGGCCCGGCGTGGTTGGGACCGGTGCGCGGAATGACCGCTTCCTCGACGATGGTGTTCCACGCGCCGCAGGCCTCGCAGCGGCCGGCCCATTTCGCGGCAACCGCACCGCAGCTCTGGCAGACGTAGCGGGAGGTGGGTTTGGCCAACGCGGTCAGGCTCCCGCGCGGCCGGTCAGGGGCTGGCCGGTCTTGGGGTAGCCACTCATGGGGGGGTGGCCGATGACGGGCGGGCCGGTCATGGCATAGCCGGCATGGCCAGGCCGGTCATGGAACAGCCGGTCATGGGCTGGTGGTGAGCATCACCTCGCCAGGGGCGGTGCCCTTCACGGTGCTGACCAGCATCTGCCACTCACGCTTACCCTGCGAGGCGGTGTATTCGCGGTGGTGCAGGATCTTCTCCGACTTGTCGTCGTCTTCGTGCGTCATCGTGAAGTTGATATGCGCCTGCGCCATGACCTGTTCCAGCACCTTGACCACCTCCGTTCCGCTGGCGGAATCAGCCATGGCGGAGCAGGCGCCGGAGGTCTCCGAGATCAGCACCAGTTTGCCTGCATTGGTCGAGGCATCGAACACCTCGCCCGGCAAGCCATACAGGAAGGCCTGCTGGCCTTCCGCGGGCAACGGCCGCATGGCGCCGGCGTGCACCGCCCAGGCGCGCAACCCGACGGGATCGCCGGCGAAGCGAACGCAACTTTGCATGAACAGACCGACAATCTGCGCCGCGGCATCCGAGCCCGGAATGTCCGCGGCGCGCGCGCCCAGCGCGACGGCAACCAGCGCGCCGGCGCAGATCGGCAGTCGGTGCCAGCGTGTCATGCACCCTCCTCTCGGCCCGATGCGCCATCGGCGGCCCTGTCGCGCCCCTTGCGGATGCCCCCCGTGGACGACGTCGACATGCGCGGCGAAGTTGGAGCAGCCTAGCCTGTCTGGCGGGTCCCGGTCGATGATTGGGCACGAACGATTTTTGAGATTGAGCGAACTTATTTGGCGCCGCGCAGCGCAACCTGGTCTGTAGGAGAGCTGGTCCCTGGCGCCGGTGGTCCCAGGCACCGCTGATCCCTGGCGATTGAACGTCCGGGTGGTATCCTGGCGTGCCCGGCGCAATGTCGGGAACAGGGAGGACGGGCCATGACCGACGCCCAATGGAATGCGGCCGGCAATGCGGCCCAGGGGAATGCAGCACAGCGGAACGCGGCGAGCGATGCGGCACCGAACGCGTCCGGCTACGCCGCGGCCTATGGCGAATGGGCGCGCGACCGCGAGAACTGGTGGGCAGCCGCCGCCGAGGGCATCACCTGGGACCGGCGCTGGGACGCCCTGTTTGACCCGGCGTCGGGCCCGTACGGGCGCTGGTTCCCCGGCGCCATGCTGAACACCAGCTTCAACTGCCTGGATCGCCATGTCGCCGCCGGACGCGGCGCGCAGACGGCGCTGATCTGGGACAGCGCAATGACCGGCCAGGTCGTGCGCTTCACCTATGCCGAGCTGACCCAACGCGTGGCCAAGCTGGCCGGCTCGCTGGCCGCACTCGGCGTCGCGCGCGGCGACCGCGTGGTGATCTACATGCCGATGGTGCCCGAGGCGGTGATCGCCATGCTGGCGAGTGCCCGCCTGGGGGCGATCCATTCGGTCGTGTTCGGCGGCTTCGCGGCGGCCGAGCTGGCGGCGCGCATTGCCGACGCGCAGCCCAAGGTGATCGTTTCGGCCTCATGCGGGCTGGAACCCGGCCGGGTGGTGAAATACAAACCGCTGCTCGACGCGGCGATCGCGATGTCGCCGCACAAGCCCGCCGCCTGCCTGATCCTGCAGCGCGAGCAGTCGCCGGCCGCGCTGACCCCAGGCCGCGACCACGACCTGCTGGAGGCCGAGGCCAACGCCGCGCCGCACGACCCGGTGTCGGTCGCGGCCACCGATCCGCTGTATATTCTCTACACCTCCGGAACGACGGGCCGACCCAAGGGCATCGTGCGCGACAATGGCGGCCACGCGGTGGCGCTGTGGAACTCGATGCGGATGATCTACGGCGTCGACGCCGGCAAGGTCTACTGGTCGGCGAGCGATGTCGGCTGGGTGGTAGGCCACAGCTACATCGTTTACGCGCCGCTGCTGCGCGGCTGCACCAGCGTGATGTACGAGGGCAAGCCGGTCGGCACGCCCGATGCCGGCGCGTTCTGGCGCGTCTGTGCGCAGCATGGGGTAAAAGTGCTGTTCACCGCGCCCACCGCGATGCGCGCGATCAAGCAACAGGACCCGGGCGGGAAACTCGCCCGCCAGCACGACCTGTCGAAGTTGGAAGCGCTGTTCCTCGCCGGCGAGCGCTGCGATCCGCCGACCGCGATCTGGGCGGCGGCGCTGCTCGGCAAGCCGGTGGTGGACCATTGGTGGCAAACCGAAACGGGCTGGGCGATCACCAGCGGCTTCCGCGACTACGGTCTGTTCACGCCGAAGCCCGGCTCCGGCGGCCGGCCCTGCCCGGGCTACGACCTGCATGCGCTGGACGATGACGGCCACGTGCTGGCGCAAGGCCAGACCGGAAATTTGTCGGTGCGCCTGCCGCTGCCGCCCGGCTGCGCGCCGACGCTGTGGCAGAACGACGCGGGTTATCATGCGGCCTACTTGGCGGATTTCCCTGGATGGTATCGTTCCGGCGATGCCGGGGTGATCGATGCGGACGGCGATGTTTCGGTGATGGGCCGCACCGACGACATCATCAACGTGGCCGGGCACCGGCTGTCCACCGGGCAGATGGAGGAGGTGCTGGCCTCGCACCAGGACGTCGCGGAATGCGCTGTGGTCGGTGCCAAGGACGCGCTGAAGGGTCAGACGCCGATCGGCCTGGTGGTGCTGAAATCCGGGGTGAACCGGCCGGAGGACGTGATCTGCGCCGAGCTGGTGGCGTTGGTACGGGAGCGGATCGGTCCGGTAGCGGCATTCAAGGACGCGCGTGTCGTGGCGCGGCTGCCGAAGACGCGCTCCGGAAAAATCCTGCGCGGCTCGATCCGCAAGATCGCCGACGGCGAGGCCGCACCGATCCCGCCGACGATCGAGGACCCCGCGGCGCTCGACGAGATCGGCCGCGTGCTTGGGGGGCCATCGGGCACCCCCGCATGAGCAGCAATTCTCAGTTTGGCCCGTCTAGTTGCGACATCGTCATGGCCGGACTTGTTCCGGCCATCCGCGCAGCACCGGTGGTGCGGGGATGGCCGGGTCAAGCCCGGCCATCACGGGATAGTAACGTCAGTACCTCGATCCGTTCGGCCATTACCCCACGACATCCGCCAATGCGGCGAACTCCGGCTGGAACACCAGATCCGCCATCGCCTGGCAGCGTCGCACGTAACGATGCTCATCCGCACCGTAATCCGCGACCGCGTTGTGGATCGTGCGGATGTTGTCCCACAACAACACGTCACCCTCCGCCCAGCGATGGGCGTAACGATATTTCGGCTGAACCTGATGCGCGAACAGAAACCCCAGCAGCGGATCGCTCTCCGCCGCCGGCATCCCATCGATGCGCACCGTATAGCCGGGGTTGGCATACAGCAGCTTCCGCCCGGACAGCGGGTGCGTCAGCACCATCTTCTGCGACACCGGCGGCTTCCGCGCGCGCTGCGCCTCGGTAAGCTTCGCGCGCGAGGTGCCGTCGCCGCCGCGGGCGCGCATCATCTCCCAGAATTTCTCGAAATCATGCGTCGCCGTCAGCGTCCCCAGCCGCGCCTGCATCTCCCCCGGCAGATCGTCATACGCCGCCGCCATGTCGCAAAACTCCGTATTGCCCAGCACCCGTCCGTCGCGCCGAGGCACCTTCAGCGCATACAGCACGTTCACGAACGCGATGGTGCGGCTGAAGCTCATGTCGGTGTGCCAGTCCTGGCCGGCATCGCCCAGCCCGACCGGCTTTCCGTCCTCCACCATGTTCGACAGGATCATCACCTCGGGCTGCCCTGGCACCTGGAACGCGCCGGAGACGTGCACCTCCAGCTCGCCGAACCGCCGGCTGAATGCTGCCTGCGCCTCCGGCGAAAGGGTCTGATCGGGGAAGCACAGCACGCCGTGCACCCCAAGCGCGCGCAGCACAAAACCGAACGCGTCATCCGTCAACGGCCGCGCAAGATCGAGGTCGCTGATCCGCGCCCCCAGCGCATCGCCGCTCGGCGTCACTGTCGGTCCGGCTGGCGGCCCCGCTGTCGGCATTCCCGTCTCCCCTTCCCGCGCCGGCTGCGCTAGCATCCCCGCATGGCCCGACTCAGCGTCAATCTCAACAAGGTCGCGCTGCTGCGCAACTCGCGCCGCACCGGCGTGCCCGACCTGCTGCACTTCGCCCGCATCGCGCTGGACGGCGGCGCGCTGGGCATCACGATACACCCGCGCCCGGACGAGCGGCACATCCGCGGGTCGGACGTGCCCGCGCTGGCGGCGCTGCTGCAACCCGTGCGCCCGCGCATCGAGTTCAATCTCGAAGGCTATCCGGACGCGCGTCTGGCCGCCATCCTGCGTGACACGCGGCCAGAGCAGTGCACCCTGGTGCCCGATGCGCCGGATGCGTTCACCTCCGAGGAAGGCTGGAAGCTCGACGCCGCGCAGATGCACCTGGCGCGTCCGGCGATCGTGGCCGCCAAGGCTCTCGGCTGTCGCGTGATCCTGTTCATCGACCCCGATCCCGCGGTGCCCGCCCGCGTGCGTGACGCCGGCGCGGACGGGGTGGAGATCTACACCGGCAGCTACGCCGCGGCGTTCCACGCCGGCGGCCACGCGGCGCTGCTGACCGCGATCGCCGAGACGGCACGCCGCGCGCGAGACCTTGGGTTGGTGGTGAATGCCGGGCACGACCTGAACCTGCTCAATATTCCGCCGCTGATGGCAGCGGTGCCGTTCCTGGCCGAGGCCTCGATCGGCCACGAGTTGACCGCGGACGCGCTGGAGAACGGTTTCGCCGCCACGGTCACCGCCTACGCCGCGGCGCTACGGCGGGGTGGTGCTGGGTAAAGGAAGCAAGGCCAGGGGCTTCGCCCCTGGACCCCACCAAGGGGCGCTGCCCCTTGGATCCCCGCCAA
>PLXO01000339.1 GCA_003151425.1 Acetobacteraceae bacterium | reverse complement strand
TTGGCTTAATTGACGACAGGCCCTATAGTGCCAGCTCGACGCAGACCGGCACGTGGTCCGAGCCACGGTCCCAGTCCCTGGCGTCCCTCAGCACGGTGTGGCGGCGCAGCGCACCTTGCAGGTCGGGCGTCACCCAGATGTGGTCGAGTCGCCGGCCTCGGTCGGATTGGCGCCAATCGCGGTTGCGGTACGACCACCAGGTGAACAGCTTCTCGTCGGCCGGCACGAAATGGCGGACGGCGTCGACGAAGCCGGTGTTCTGCCAGGCGAGCAGCCCGGCGGTTTCCGGCGGGGTGTGGCTGACGACGTTCAGCAATTGCTTGTGGTTCCACACGTCGTGCTCGAGCGGGGCGATGTTCAGGTCGCCGACCAGGATGGTGCGCGTCAGGCCGGGGTGCGCCGGGACGGTGCCGGAGCCGGCGGCGCGGGCGGCGAACCAGGCGCGGGCCTCGGCGATGAAATCCAGCTTGTGGCCGTATTTCGGGTTCAGCTCGCGGTCCGGAATGTCGCCGCCGGCGGGGACGTAGAAGTCGTGCAGCTCGACGGGGCCGCCCTGCGCGTTGACCGAGACCGCCAGATGCCGGCAATCGCCCTTGCCGCACCAGTCGGGGGCAAGGTCCAGCACCTCGATCGGCCGGCGCGAGAAGATCGCCACGCCGTTGTAGCCCTTCATGCCCCGCCACGCGGCGTGCGGGTAGCCGAGCTCGACCTTGGCCTGGTGCGGGAACAGGTCGTCCGGGACCTTGGTCTCCTGCAGGCAGATCACGTCCGGATCGAGGGCGGCGACAAGTTCATGCATCAAGGGAAGACGGAGGCGTAGTGAGTTGATATTCCAGGTAGCGATGCGCAGTGAATCCTGGGCTGCGGCGCGCAGCTTGCCAGCGGTTGCGGCGCCCGGCTCGCCGACGGTCTTGGCACGCGGCGTGCTGCCGGCGGCGACGGGCGGTGCGACAGTGGGTGCGGTGCGGGGGTTGCCGGTGTTTGCGTTGCGTGGTTTGCCGGGGTTGGCAATGTGCGGATTGCCGGTGTTCGTGATGCGCGGCGTGCCGGTGTTCGTGCCGCGCGGCGTGCCTGTGTTCGTGCCGCGCGGCGTGCCGGTGTTCGTGCCGCGCGGCGTGCCGCGACGCGCCACCATCAGGCGATGCGTGTCCGCACCGTGCCGACACCCTCCACGACGCCTTCCAGCAGGTCGCCGCGCTCCACCGCCGCGACCCCTTCGGGCGTGCCAGTGAAGATCAGGTCACCGGGGGCGAGCCGGACCAGGCCGGACAGGTAGGCGATCGTCTCCGGCACGGTCCAGATCATCTTCGACAGGTCCGAGGTCTGCCGCACCTCGCCGTTCACCTTCAGCTCGATCAGGCCGGAGGCGGGGTGGGCGACCTTCGCGGCAGGGACCATCAGGCCGATCGGCGCGGAGTGGTCGAAGCCCTTGCCCATGTCCCAGGGTTTTCCCTCTTTCTTCGCCGCGTTCTGCAGGTCGCGCCGCGTCATATCCAGGCCGGCGGCGTAGCCCCAGACGTGGCGCAGAGCGTCAGCTTCCGCGATGTCACTGCCGCCCTCGCCGAGCGCGACGACCAGCTCCATCTCGTGGTGCAACTGCTTGCTCTGCGGCGGATATGGCATGTCGGCGCCGCCCACCAGCAGGGCGTCGGCAGGCTTCATGAAGAAGAACGGCGGCTCGCGGTCGGGGTCGCTGCCCATCTCCCGGGCGTGCTCGGCGTAGTTGCGCCCGACGCAGAACACGCGGCGGACTGGGAAGGCGCCGCCGCCGGCGACCGGGACGGCGATGACGGCGGGCGGCGGGATGACGAAGTCGGCCATTGGTGCTCCTGCGGCGGGCGAAGGCGCCACAATAGCGATCGACCCGGCCGGGGTGAATATGGCGCGAGAGCGCACAACGATTCTCAGTTGTCCCCTGATCGTCATGGCCGGGCTTGACCCCATCGGCGTCATGCCAAGGGTTGGGTGACGCAGACGCCCGTTTCCCCGTCACGGTCGGACCGGTTCCGCCCGACTGTCGCCGCCCCGACCGTCGTCGCATCGCGCAGCCTCCACGCCTTCCTCGCCTCCGCTGCATTGGACGCCTCGAGAACGGCCTGCCAAGTGCCGGGCTCGGTCACGCCCGGCAGCAGACCGCCGAGGGTCGTGCCGCCGCACAGCCGCCCCTTCAGCCCACCCCAAGGCCACCGCACCGTGCGACCACCGGGTCGGGGCCCGGTGGCAGGCTCTTCCATAGGGTCCTTGTCGTGATTTCGCGATTGGAGCCAACGACCCGCCGCAGTCGGCCGCAGCGACCCGAACGCGGACGCTGACGCTGACCCTGATGCTGCCGCTGATGCTGATACCGACGCTTCTCCCTCCCCCCTAGAGGGGGCTTGAGCCGCGAAGCGGATCAAAAGCGGGGAGAGGGGTCAGCCCCACCCTCCGCCGCACCAACCCGCGCCGCTCCCAGCCGAGCGTCAACAGTGGCGACTTCCCCCAGCCGCTTCGGCGAGTCCGTTCGACCACCGACCGAGGCTCCATAGGGTCCTTGTCGTGATTTCGCGATTCGAGCCTCCCGACGCGCCGCCAGCGCCGCCCGCTTGGCCAACCTTGCCTCGGCGATCGCCGCCCGCCACGGCGCCAGCACCTGCCGCTCCGTCCGCGCCGCCTCGAGCTCCTCCGCCCGCCCCCATAGCCTCGGCCGCGACGCCGCCACGGACGGCCCGGGGAGACCCCGCCCCCCGCTCCATAGGGTCGTTGTCGTGATTTCCGCTTTGAGGGTGTTCGCGTAGTGCTCCGGCGGCATGAACTCGGGCGGCGTCGTCGCCAGCCGCGCCGCCAGCGCGGGCGGCAGATAGGCCTGAAGCCGCTTGGCCGCACAAAACAGCCGCACGCGTAGAGCCAGCACCCGGAAGTACCGGTCCCTTACCCAGTTAGCCGCGGAGTATGTCCCGCCCGTCGTGCGAGCGGCGGCCGACCTCGCCAACCCCCTCGCCGTCCGGGGGCCGGTACTCGTCCCGCCATGGATCCGGCATCGCCCGTTCGCCATACCCGGCGCCTGGCAGCCAAGGCCCGCCCGCGTCTTCGCGCCACACCGAGGCGCCAGATTGGGATTGCCTCGGGGTCTGCCGCTGCCCAACGCGCCGGCATCTCCGGCAGATGCCGGACCGGCGGCTTCGCATGCCATCACGCGACCGGCTCCGGCGCTGCGCTACCCGCCACGCCGTCCCCCATACGCGGGCGCACGACATCGAGCGTCCAGCCAGGCCCCTGATCCAGCCGCGTGACCACCCCGAGGGTCGCCTCGGCGTCCTGCCGAAGATGCGGCGGACCTGAGTTCACCGTCATGGCCGGACTTGTTCCGGCCATCCCCGCAGCCGCCGGCCCATCCGTCGACCCACCAGCGCCCGCACGCCCACCCGACCCCACCGCGTCGTCCGGACCAGCTGCCATCGTCACGGCCGCGCTCGCTTTTACCGTCATGGCCGGACTTGTTCCGGCCATCCGCACCGGCACCGGCCCATCCGTCAACCCGCCGCCACCCGACGCCACCGCGTCGTCCGGACCAGTTGCCATCGTCACGGCCGCGCTCGCTTTTACCGTCATGGTCGGACTTGTTCCGGCCATCCCCACCACCACCGGCCCATCCGTCAACCCACCCTCCCCGCGTCCCGCCTCCCCCGCGTCCTCCCCTCGCAACCCCGGGCCACCCCACCCCGCGGCCAGCGCCGCCACATCGATCGCATCCGGCAGCACG
>PLXO01000299.1 GCA_003151425.1 Acetobacteraceae bacterium | reverse complement strand
GCCACCAGCACGTCGCCGACCCTGTTGTAGGACACCGAGAGATCGCGCTGCCGGTCCAGGTTGTCCGGCTCCGTTTCGGCCAGTTGCCGCGCTGCCGCGCCACTTGCTTGGTACGCAGTCAGAGCCGCGGTGCTGCGCCCCTGGGTCACCAACACGTCACCCTGCTCCACCAGAGCCCAACACCGCCAACCCAGGCCGTCCGGTCCTGCCAATCCTCCGAGCACGGCAAGCAGAGCGAACCACGCTTCTGCCGCCTCCCAGGCCCGCGCGTCCCGCTGCGCCTTCGCCACCTCCGCCAGGCGCGGCGCCAGATCGGCCCAGGGTCCGGCCTGCTCCAGCAGGGCCCGCAAGGTCGCCTCGTCCGGACGCTCCGCCAGCGCCAGCACCTGGGCGGGGAGTTCGCCCAGTAGGAACGCGTCCGGGGCCAAACCCGGCGGCAGCGCCAGGAAGCGGGTCCAGAGTTCCCTCACCAGGCGGCGCCGACCGAACATCGCGGTCACCACGAAGGGGCCGCCCAGCTTGCGGTCGGTCAGGAAGTCGCGGACCGAGGAATGGAACGGCGCCAGCGTCTCATGCCGCTCGTCGAACAGCGAGCCGAGTCCGACCAGCATCCGCGCCTCGACGCGCAGGTCTTCCCAGTCGGGGAACATCGCCCGCAGCAGCGCGAGCGGCACCGGGCGCTCGGCTGCCGCCAGCACCTCCAGCAGCGGCACGAACGGCTCATAGGCCGCGTCGGTGGGGAACTGGCGGCGGAAGAAGGCGTAGTAAAGGGCTTGCAGCCCTTGCGGCAGGCCGGACGGCGGGTCCAGCGGGAAGCCGCGCTCCTCCACCGCCTCCCGCAACTTGCGCAGGTAGAGAAAATTGCCCGCGGCCTTCGCCGCCACCACCGTGGCGGTCGGCGTGTCGCCAAGCCAAGCCTGCGCGTAGACGCGCACATCTTCGTCCTGCGCGGCGGCCTGGGCATCGGCATCGAGGCGCAGCGGCGGGACGCCGGCGAAATGCACCGCGGCGGCAAATTCGGGACGGCTGGTGACCAGCAGCGCCATCCAGGGCGGCAGAAGATTTGCTCCGTCGGCCAGCACCTCGGCAAGGATGCTTTCGCCTCGCTCCACGGTCTCGTCCAGCGCGTCTATCACCAGGACGAAGCGGTCGGTCCGCTGCCCGCCGTCAATATTGGCGCGGGCGAGCGGTTCGGCCAGCAGGAAGCTGAACAATGCGGGCGCGCTCTTGGCCGCGGTTTCCTGCCCGTCCGGGTCGTGCCGTTTGAGCATGCTCAGTAGCGCGAGGCGGTAGCCGGGCAGGCGGGTGGCGATCAGGAAGGCCAGGGTGCGGATGACCTTGCGCGCGTCGGTGCGGTCCTCGTTGCCGAACTTGCACAGGTTGAGGCCGACGACGTTGGCGCGCGCGAAGTGGGTGATCCAGGCGGCGAAGGCGCTCTTGCCGGTGCCCGGGCCGCCGGCGAGCCAAAACACCCGCCGCGTGTGGTTCAGGCGCCAGTCGTTGAGGAGGGCGACGAGCCACTCGCGGCCAACGAACCCCTCGATCTTCGGGAAAATGTCGGCGGTCTGAATGACCGGATTCAGACGGGTGACGAGGTCGGAGATGTCGCCGGTGAAGGCGTGCCGGGCGGGGTCGGCGAGCAGGTCTTGGATCGCTTGCAGTTTGGGCGCGTACCAGGCTTCCCACGCGGCCGGACCTTGTGCGTGGTGGGTCGCCCAGTCCTGCATGTCGAGCCATTGCAGGTTGCCGATCGAGGCGGGCACAGCGGTGTCGGCCTCCGGTGCCGCGAGGATGGTGGCGATGGCGCCTGGCTTGACGCGCTGTGCGATGGCGATCTCGTCGAGGCAGACACCGTGCTCGCGCACCGCGTTTGGCGACAGGACGGCGAGGACGAGGTCGGTGTCGTGCAGGCCCTTGATGATCTCCGCGCGCCAGTCGTCGGTGAATTTGATTTTGGCGTTGTCGCACCAGGGGTCGTGGCCGGCGGCGCGCAGGTCAGCCTCTAGCCGCTCGACCAGGGCGGTGGTGTCGGCATGGGCGTAGCTGAGGAAGACCTTGAGCCCCATCGGTGACCCTTCGCGGCCGGAGGCGGCAATGCGGCCGGCTTCGGCACGATAGCAGAAGGGATTGGCGGGGGGCGACAGAGATCGGCGTTGGCTTAGGCTGGTCAGGTGCCAGCCAAGAGGCGCGGGGTGGTAGATATTCGTCTCTAGAGGGCGGGCGGCGAAGCAGGCCAGCGATCAAAGCAAGCAGGCAGCCCGCACACACCCAGTTCCACCGAGTGCACACAGTGTTTCACTGAGAGAAACCAAATGCCGCCGCGCGCGCCCATGCCCCTCAGCCCGCCGCACGCGGTGCCATTCGAGTCCCCCTCAGTGAAACGCTGTGTGCACTCGGTGTAGCTCTGGGTCCGATGGCACTTGTCTGCTCCCCTTGCTTCGTCGCCGCCCGCGCATCGGATGATTGTTAGCTGGTGTTGAACACCAAGTTAGTATATATGACTTCCGATGTCAACACATTTCAGCAGGAGCCTTCCCGCATGAGCCTCCCGTCCAACGGCATCACCGCCGAGGTCATCCGCGAGACGATGCCGCCGTACTCCCTCAGCGCCGACCTGCTGGCGGCCACGTTCGCCGCGGTGCCCGCCCCTCCGCCCGACGCCACCCAGGCCTGGCGGCTGGAGCGCGCCACGCGGCTGGTGCAGGAGATCGCCGGGTTGATGCCGGCCGACGCGCCGCAGGCGCGGATCGCCGAGCAGATCCTCATCGTGAGGGAGGCGACGGACGACACCTACGCCCGGGTGAACACGCCGGGGCTGACGGAGG
>PLXO01000307.1 GCA_003151425.1 Acetobacteraceae bacterium | reverse complement strand
GCGCAAACATTCTGGGTCAGCCTCTTAGGTACTCGCCTGCACCGCCTCAACGATCATCGTGCGAAGGATCATAGAGGTTTACATATCCGGCGATGGCTTCGAGCGAGGCAATCGCCTCTTCCTGGGCTGCTGGTGGCCAGTCCTCAACTCGCTCCATCAGTTCCTTGAGCCTTTTTTCCATGCGGACATTATAGCAAACTCTGCGTCCCCTACTCCTCTTTCCACGGCAAGCGAGATGTATGCCGTACGTGCAGTATCCGTATCCTGCCTTGGAGAATTCGATAAAAGATAGCGAAGGGAAATTTGACCAGAGGAACAACGTGCACCCCTGATCTTTGCGCCACCTCATGAGCACTCTCCGGGTCCCAGGCAACTTGGGCTATCGCATCGCGGATACGAACCTCAACAGCTTCTGCCACGCCTTCTCCGAACGCGCGGCTGTCGGCAGCGATTTTGTTGAGATCACCAATCGCCCGCTCAGAGTATTCAATTTTCATACCCGCCGGAATGCGCGGAACGCAGCTGCCACTTGCTCCTCGGTTGCTGTTTCGCCGCGATCCGCTTCGTCGATAGGAGCCAGTTCCTCTGACGTGGCGTGATACTGGCCGGAGTGCCGACGCTCAATCTCTTCGACGTAATTGGCCAGCTCTACCTGATCAGCCTCTGACCAATGTCCAGCTCGCTCCATCAATGCTTTGAGTTTGTTGCTCATGTGGAGAGTATAGCACACCGCTCGGCTACAAGCATCACTGATGCCACTCCCCTACCCTACCTGTGTGGATAGGCATCTGCGTGTACTTGAGACGTGATATCCTAGACCTACCGTATGGATCTAGAACATGTTCCCCATGCAGAGTTGGCGCGTCATGACGCGCCAGAGCGCGATGCAGCGCGACACACACTTACCGTCAAGCAGGCGGCCAATTTGTTTACTCAGTTGGGTTCGCCCCGGTCTCCTAGGTCGGTGCAGCGCTTTTGTGAGCAGAAGCTGATTGACGCTATCCCGGTCACGAGAGATAATGGAACGCCACAGTATTTTATCGATCCCCAATCCATTGAGCGCTATGCGGCGGAACTCAAGCAGCTACAGGACATCTCTCAGATTGGCAACGACATAGCGCGCCATGACACGTCAGAGCGCGACACGGCGCGTCATGACGCGCCGAAGATTGAAGCATCTCTCATGTCGGAGCCAGCGCCGGAAATTGATGATGTGGCGGTCGAACTGCGTGAACGGGTAGACATTTTAGAGAAAGAGAACATGCAGCTGAAGATCGACCTAGGAGCGCGGGTGATCGTGATCAACGAGATGGCGAGCGAGCGTGGCAGATTTTTTGACCAGGTGACGAACCAGAGCCGAGAGATCGGGCGACTTGAAATGCAAGTGCAGCAGCTCGCAGCGCCAAAGCCCGACGTGACGCGTCATGACGCGCCAGACATTGTAGAGGCGGTCACCGTAGCCATCGTCGAGCAGGGGAGGGGAGTGGCCGATACGGAGCCCGCGCCGGCAGCACCCGCCATTCAAGAACCCCGGCCCGGATTTTTCCGCCGCGTGTTCGGCGGTTAATGATATCCCCACACCCGCAACGGCCATCTCAGCGAGTGGTATACAATTCAGATATGGAAGCGCCACGAACAGGGAAGCTCACATCAATCAAGGAGCTACTCAAACGGCGAGAGGACATTGTCATCCGCGGTGCGGACGCGCTCACGGTGCGCGGATACACCCAGGTTCCCAACACCATCCTGACGCACCCCAAGCTATCACCCGGCGCAAAGATCACTTACGCCATGCTACTGCGCTACGCATGGCAAGAGGACCAATGTTTTCCGGGCCAGGAACGCTTAGCCAAAGATATCGGTGCCGGCGAACGCAGTATCCGAACCTACCTCAAGGAGCTTGAGACGGAAGGCTTTGTCGAGATCCACCAGCGAGGTCTAGGACGATCGAACCTGTATGTCTTGGATATCACCGTAGCCAAATTGTTGGTCAACAGAGGCCGAACCAGACCGGCAAAATTTGCCGCTCAAGAGCGGCAATGATTTCCGATCAAGAGCGGCAAATTTTGCCTACATAAGAAGACGCAGTTCAATAATACTCAATTAATAAAACTCAGATATTCGCTCAGCCTTAAAAAAGGCTACAAAAGGCTCAGGATGGAGACCACGATCGCGACCATCAGAGACACCATCATAGCCCAATTCGAGCCCACCCATGAGGACACGGCGCCTTGAACTTTGCAAGGAACAGGCAACCGCGCACAAAAATTGCACTTGTGATATAATGTAACCACATGGAATCTCAGGAACTAGGAAGAGGCAAGAGCACCACGATGACGGTCCGGCTACCATCCGAGGTTGGCGAGAAGCTGGAAGCCCTGGCGCGCGGCACCAAACGCAGCAAGGCATACCTGGCGGGCGAAGCGATTGCCGCCTTCGTGGAGCGCAACGGTTGGCAAGTTGCCCGGATCAAAGCGGCACTTGAGGACGCGCGGTCCGGCCGCCCCGGGGCCCCCCACGAGGCAGTCGAGAAATGGATGGATTCCTGGGACACCGACCATGAGTTGCCCCGTCCAACGCCCGAACCATAGGCTGTATGCAGACCATCTGGCAGCCGGCCGCCCTGGACGACCTCGAATCGCTCCGCACCTACATCGCACAATTCAATTCCCAGGCAGCGCGACGCACTCGCAAGGCCATCACTGCCGCGGTGGCCACGGTAGCCGCCGCCCCTGAGCTTGGCCGTCCGGGAAGGTTAGAGGGGACCCGAGAGCTTCCCGTGCCGCATACCAACTATCTGCTCGCCTACACGGTCGTTGGCAGCCTCCTCACCATCTTGGCCGTCCAGCACAGCGCTCAGGAATGGCCGGAAGCATTCTGACCAGCGGAAGCCGCGGCGGTTTTCAAGCCGGTCTATGATTGCGAGTCGTGGTCACGTCCCCGGTGCCTTTCCTAGAGCTTTCTGGAGCTCCGGACGCCACCCCGACCCACATCGCCGCAACTCTTCGGACATACCGAAGGCGTCGGGTCGGGTTGTACGCGCCTCTGAGCCTTATTTGAGCCTATTTTCCCCGGCCTTTGATAACTTATTGATATTGCTGGAGCGGGTGAAGGGAATCGAACCCTCGTATGCAGCTTGGGAAGCTCGGTTTTGCGCGATCCGACCCGGTTCGACGCCCCCACCCACGTGCGGGTGCGCGGGGACGGGTTCTCATCGACTCAGCCATAATCTCAAGCACGTCAAATCCGTCCCGGGTGTTGGACCGCTGATCGCGGCGATCCGAGGCCGGCTGACGGACGAACGCTAGCCCGTCCTCTCCCGCTTCGTAAGCGACAGCGGTCCCGTTGTTGACCGGTTCCGGACCATGATTCTCTGGCAAGCGGGCACTGACGACGGCTCCGCCAAGCGCGGGACCGCTTCGCAATCGGCCGACCGTCTCCAGCCGAATAGCGATCTCGCTGCGTTTATGGGGGTGGCGGTTGTCAGCCGACCCACGGCTGGGGCGCACGAGGCAAAGAGCCTATTCAGAGCCTAAGGTAACCGCCTATCCTACTAAGTTGTTGAAAGATTTGGCTGGGGCGGGAGGATTCGAACCTCCGCATGACGGAATCAAAATCCGTTGCCTTGCCGCTTGGCGACGCCCCATCCGGCGCGGGTGATAGGTCCCCCAACCCGGGCCGTAAAGCCTTAGCTAGCTCAGCCCCAGGGCAATCGGGTGAAGGAAGCAAGGCTGGGGCTTCGCCCCGGACCCCACCAAGGGGCGCTGCCCCTTGGATCCCCGCCAAGGGCGGAGCCCTGACCTTCCTTCGTTCGCCCGATTGCCCTGAGCTCAGCCCGCCCAGCGCGCCACCCCAGCACCACCAGCCGGGCCGCGCCAGCGCGCACGCCGCCGCCTCGGCCGTCGCGGCATCGGGGAACAGGCCGAAGCACGTCGCGCCGGACCCGCTCATGCGTGCCAGCAGGCAGCCCGGCACGTCGGCCAGGGCCGCAAGCACCACGCCGATCACCGGACAAAGTGCGATCGCCGGCGGTTCCAGATCATTCCGCGGCCTCGCAAGATCCCCCGCCATCGCCGCCGCATCCGGCCAGAATGCGGGCAGTTCGGCCGGCGCGGAGAACCCTCCGGCCCGGGCACGAAACACCGCCGCGGTCGCCAGCGACACACCGGGATTGATCAGCACCATCCCACACGGCGGCAGGCCGGGCGCCGGCGTCAGCGCCTCCCCCACGCCACCCATGCGTGCCGGCCGGTTGGCAAGACACACCGGCACGTCCGCCCCCAATTCCAACGCAATCGAGGCCAGCGCGACCGGCGGCGCGGCGGCCGGACGACCCCATAGTCGGCACAGCAGACGCAGCGCCGCCGCGGCGTCGGCCGAGCCACCGCCGATGCCGGACGCCACCGGCAGGTGCTTCTCCAGCCGGATCCGCGCGCCCTTGGTCCAGCCACCTTGCGTCCCACCGAGCGCCCGTGCCGCGCGCAGCACCAGATTGTCGGCCTCCCCCGCCAGGTCCGCGCCAAACTCTCCCTCTACCGACAGCGACAGCGCATCGGCCGGCGTCGCATGGAGCCGATCCCCCACCGCGGGGAACACCGCCAGGCTGTCGAGCAGGTGGTAGCCATCTGCCCGCCGCCCGGTCACATGCAGGTAGAGATTGACCTTCGCCGGTGCGAATTCGCTAAGCCAAGTTTCGGGCACCAGCCCCTACTGGCCGCTGACCGCAGCCGAGGCGTGGTTGCCGCTCAGCTTCGCCTCCAGCTTGGCGACATCGTCCGGCTCCGGGTTCAAGGTCAGCGCCCGCCGCCACTGATAGGTGGCCTCCAGCTTGCGCCCCGCGGCCCAATAGGCATCGCCGAGATGGCCGTTGATCGTCGCATCCTGCGGTTCCAGCTCCACCGCCCGCTCCAGCGTCTTGACCGCTGCCTTGGAGTCGCCCCCGCGCAACAGCACCCAGCCCAGGCTGTCAATGATTGCCCCGTCATTCGGCCGCTGCTGCACCGCCTTGTCGATCATCTGTCGCGCCTCGGGCAGGTGCTTGTCGGCGTCGGCCCAGCTATAGCCGAGGTAGTTCAGCACCGCCGGCTGATCCGGCGCCAGCGCCAGTGCATGCTCGAAATCGGCCTGTGCCATAGGCCATTGATGCGAGCGGTCGTAGGCAACGCCGCGCGAGTAATACAGCAGCCAGTCGTCATGTCCGGGGGTCTTCAACCGCGCGATCGCCTTGTCATAGGCGGCAACCGAGTCGGCATAGCGGGTCTTCAGGCGCAGGATGTCGCCGATCTGCGCGTCCGGCAGCGGGCTGTCGGGATAATCCTTGGAAAGCCGGGCCAGCTCGCTCAGCGCCTCGTCCGTATGGCCCAGCCGGTCCTCCAG
Source organism: Acetobacteraceae bacterium (assembly GCA_003151425.1). Lineage (GTDB taxonomy): Bacteria > Pseudomonadota > Alphaproteobacteria > Acetobacterales > Acetobacteraceae > Palsa-883. Next base: position 1,137 of record PLXO01000307.1, on the reverse strand, counting down.
CATCGCCCGCTGCAGCCGGGCCGGCGCGCCGAGCGGATCGTCGTCCGCCACCGGCGCCAGCATCTGCTCGGCGAAATCCGGATGATGATCGGCCGCCAGAACCTCCGCCGCCATCAGCCGCGCGGCGGTGAAATCCGGCCGCAGATCCAGCGCCAGCCGCAGCAGCAGCATGGCAAAATCCCCGGCATCCTGCTGGCGCAGCGCGCCGGCCAGCGCCAGGTACGCCTCGGCGATGCCATCCGTCGCGTGCGTCACCACGCGCTTGTGCGCATCGGCGATCAGCCCCGGCAGCGCGACCCCCAGATACGGTGCATCCTGCGCGACCTGGCCCAGCAGGCGCATCGCATCCGCCTCGTGGCCGTTGCGCACGTCCCAGCTCGCGATGATCTGTGCCAGGCGCAGGTCAAGCCCGGGAAACTCGCTCTGCGCGAGATGGTAGTAGCGCGCCGCTTCCGCATTGGACCCGGCCAGATCGAGGATCATCGCCGCGTGCAGGGCGTAGACGCCGCGGAACCGTTGACCCTCGATCAGCGGGGTCAGCGTGGTGACTGCGACGTCCGTGCGCCCGGATCCCGCCTGCGCCCAGGCCACCAGCAGCGGCTGCAGCAACTGCGTCACGCCCTGGCGAGGCAGCGCGCGGAAGCGCTGCTCCGCCGCCGCCCAGTTGCCGGCGCGCGCCTCGGAATCGCCGAGCAGAAGCTGCGCCGCCTGGTTGTCCGGCAACTGCCGCGCGAGCTGCACCGCTTCCTGCCGGCCAGCGAGCGCACAGGCGAGGAAGGCCTGTTGGGCAAGCTCGGGGCTGGTCGGATCGGCGGCCAGCGCCCGCAGATACCAGGCCGCCGCCTCGGACGGGTCAGCGTGGCCCATCGCGAACCGACCGTCGAGGAAGGCGCCGAACACCCCGCTGGCGGGGTCTTCGCCACGACGCGCCACGATGCCGGTGGAGGGGTCGGCCGCCGCGCAGGCGGACAACAACGTGAGCGCCAGTAGAACGGCGCGATGGATCCGATAAATCGTCATGCTCCCAGTCTACCAGCGCAGCACCCGCCCTGTCATGCCCAACCCTGCGTGCCAGTCCGTGCGGGTATTACATCCGGGCTATCTGTTGGAGGAGCAAGGCCAGGGGCTTCGCCCCTG
>PLXO01000292.1 GCA_003151425.1 Acetobacteraceae bacterium | reverse complement strand
CCGACCAAAACGAGAATTGCTGGTGACGAGGCGCCGTGCCTTGACCACGCATGGGTCAACCGATAGTTTTTCAATCAAAGCTGCACAAACCGTATGGAGGAACGTCACATGGCGCGGACCACCGCGAAGCCAATCGAGATGGCGCTGGGTGCCGAGGTCAGCTCGTACGCCTGTGCGGAACTGAAGTAATCGCGCTGCGCGCCATTCGCTCGCGCGGTCAAACGCAGGATTGAGACCTATGCAGGCGCGGGTTCTCGGTGCTGCTGCGGGCGGCGGCTTCCCGCAATGGAATTCGAATGCCGTTGGATGTCGGCGGGCTCGGGCCGGCGACCCGCATGCCAGGCCGCGCACGCAAGCATCCGTTGCCATCAGTGCCGACGGCGATTGGTGGTTCCTGCTCAACGCGTCGCCGGACCTGCGCCAGCAGATCGAGGCGGCACCCTGTCTGCACCCGCGCCGCGGATTGCGCTCCTCGCCGATTGCGGGCGTCGTGCTGACCGGCGGGGATGTCGATGCGATCGCCGGGCTGTTGACGCTGCGCGAGCGACAACCGTTCACGATCTACGGCACCGCCCGAATTCATCAAGTGTTGGACGCGAACCCGATCTTCGAGGTGCTGGCGCGCGATGTCGTCGCGCGGCGGTGCGTCGCCGTCGGCGCGCCGATCATGTTGGCGCTGCCGGACGGTTCGCCGAGCGGCCTGTCGGCCGAACTGTTCCCAGTCCCCGGCAAGGTCCCGCTCTACCTTGAGGAAGCCGCCGTGGCGCCCCGCATAATCGAGGGCGAAGAGACCGTCGGCGCGGTGATCAGCGACGGGAACCATCGAATTGTTTTCATCCCGGGCTGCGCAGGAATGACGGATGCGCTGGCGCGTCGCCTGCAAGGCGCGGACGTGGTGTTGTTCGATGGCACGCTTTGGACGGATGACGAGATGCTGCGCGCCGGCCTTGGCGGCAAGACCGGATTGCGTATGGGTCACATGAGCGTCAGCGGACCGGACGGCACGCTCGCCGCCTTCAACGCGCTCGATGTTCGGCGCAAGATCCTGCTGCACATCAACAACTCCAACCCGATCCTGCTGGATGATTCGCCTGAAAGGGCCGCGGTGGCGGCGGCAGGCTGGGAAGTCGCGTACGACGGAATGGAGGTCCAGTTATGACCACAAGATTGCTGTCGCCGGATGAACTGGAAGCCGCATTGCGGCAGATCGGTGCCGAGCGGTATCACTCGCAGCATCCGTTTCACAAACTGATGTACCAGGGGAAGCTGAGCCGCGCGCAGCTCCAGGCCTGGGCGCTCAACCGCTACTATTACCAGTGCCGCATCCCGGCGAAGGACGCGACGCTGATCGCGCGCTTGCCGACGCCGGAACTGCGCCGTGCATGGCGGCGGCGGCTGCATGACCATGACGGCGACGAACCGAATACCGGCGGGATCGCGCGGTGGTTGCAGCTGACCGACGGACTGGGGCTCGACCGCGACTACGTTGTTTCCACCGCGGGTCTGCTGCCGATTACGCGGTTTGCCGTCGATGCGTATGTGGACATCGTGCGCGACCGGTCGATCCTGGAAGGGATTGCGTCGTGCCTGACGGAACTGTTCTCGCCCACGATCATCGCCGAGCGCGTCGGAGGCATGCTGGCGAACTATGATTTCATCACCGCGGCCACGCTCGACTATTTCAGACCGCGGCTGGACCAGGCGCCGATGGATGCCGAATTCGCCCTCGCCTACGTCAAGCAGCAGGCGTGCACGCCGGAACAGCAGGAAGCGGTGCTGGCGGTGTTGCGCACCAAGTGCGATATCCTCTGGGCCATGCTCGACGCGCTGCATCTGGCTTATGTGGAACCGGGGATGATCCCCCCGGGCGCTTTCGTGCCAAGCGGCAGGTGAAATAATATTCTCCCCCTCCCCTTGAGGGCTTGGGCCGCGAAGCGGACCAAGGGTGGGGGGAGGGGTGCGTACAGCCACCGTCATGGGTTGTACGCACCCCTCCCTTGGTCCGCTTCACGGCCCAAGCCCTCAAGGGGAGGGGGAGACTCTACGGCATCAGGTCGGAACGGCACATCGCCTGCGGAACGATAATTTCCTCCAGCACGCGCGTCGGACGTTCCGCGAGCAACAAAATACGGTCGGCGAGCGCGGCGGCCTCGGCGCGATCGTGGGTCACCAGCAGCGCCGCGGTGGGACGCGCCCGCCACGTGGTCAACAGTAGCTCCCGGCTGCGCGCCGCCATCGCCGGGTCGAGCGAGACGAACGGTTCGTCCAGCAGAACGAGTTCCGGGGCGATGGCGAAGGCGCGCGCGATGGCCGCCCGCCGCGCCATGCCGAGCGACAGCGTTGCCGGGAACGCGTCGCTGAATGGTGCGAGATCCAGCGTGTGCAGCAATTCGTTGACAAGGCCAGGGTTTTCGGTCCGCTGTACCAACATCAGGTTCTGGCGCACGGTGCGCCAGGGCAGCAGCCGCGGCTCCTGGAATACCGTGCCGATGCGCGGCATCGCGGCGCCACGCCAGTCAAGCGTTCCCTGGAAATCGATGTCCAGGCCGCCGACAATCCGCAGCAGCGTCGTTTTGCCGCAGCCGGACGGGCCGACGAGTGCCACGATTTCGCGCGCGCCGAGTGCGATATCGATCCGGCCAAGCACCGGCAGCTCGCCGCGGCCGGTGCGGAACGATTTGCTCTCGATGTGAAGCCGCAGCATCATCTCCGCCATCGCGCTGCCCAGCGTTCCAGCGGCTGCAGAGCAGTCCATTCGATCACCTGCACGATCAGGATGAAGGCGAACGTGTAGGCCAGGATCAACGTCACGTCGAACAACTGGAAATAGATCTGAATCTGGAAGCCGACACCGTTGCTGCGGCCGAGCAGTTCGACGACCAGAACGATCTTCCAGATCAGCGCGAGGCCGGAACGGGAGGCGGCGAAGATATAAGGCGCGAGTTGCGGCAGGATCACGTGCCGCAGCGTGCGCCAGCGTGACATGTGGAAGCTTTGGGCCATTTCGGCGAGCGCGGGATCAAGCGCGCGGGCGCCCTCGCGTAGCGTGACCACGGTGGTCGGCAGCTTGTTCAGTGCGACCGCCGCGATGGCGGCGATTTCGCTCAGGCCGAACCAGACATAGATCAACACGATCACCACAAGCGCGGGCAGGTTCAGCAGCACCATCACCAGGTTGTCCAGCAAAAGATCAAGCCGCCGCCAGTGTCCCATGGCGATGCCAAGTGCACTGCCCAGTAACAGCGACAGCGTGAAGGCAGCCGCGACACGACCCAGAGTGATCGCGAGGTTCCACGGCAACGCCCCGGAGATGGTCTGCTGGAGCATGGCGCGCAGCACGGACGTGACGGTCGGCAGCAACCGGCTGTCGGCGAGGCTGGCGGCGATCTGCCAGACCAGCAGGAACACCAGCGCCGAGGCCAGCCGCGTCGGCAGTTCCCAACCGATACGGGTTGCTAGGCGTCTGCTTGCCAAGTGACCGGCCAGAAGGTTCCCGGCGGCACGGCGCTGATCGGTCCGACGAGATCCTCCCCGCCGCTCTTTGCCAAAAGCGCGAAGAGCTGAACGGCGGCATGGCGTTCCGGCTCGCCCCAGCGCAGCGGAATGCCGCGGCGGTACCAGTCGCGCAATCGTTCCAGTTCGCTATCGTCCGCGGCGCCCGTCAGCGGTTTCACGCGTTGCCACTCGGCGTCCGAGGTCGCCAGGATGGCGCGCGCCCGGCGCGAGGCGGCGACAAATCCATCGATCAGCGCGGGGTTCTGTTCGGCCCAGTGCTGCGCGAACGTGTAGCCGATATAGGGTACGCCGGCGGCGATCCCCAGCGCGCTGACCGCGTCTTCCACGGCGAGGATGCGGCGTGCACCGGCGGCCTCGGCCTTTGCCGCGAACGGCCAGTAGGTCAGCAGCGCATCCAGCCGCCCAGCCTTCATCTGCTCCGCGAGCAATGGCGGCGGCCCGAAGCTCTTGTTCGTTCTGGTATCAAGGTCAATTCCGTAGCGCTGCGACGCGTAGGCGCGCAGAATAAGCCAGCTCTTGTCGAGCGGACTGCCGGCGATGCCGAGCGCATGTCCCGCCAGATCAGGCACGTCGCGGACCGGCGAATTGGCCGGCGCGATCAACGCTCCGACTGCGTTGGAGAACGGAACGAAGGTCCAATCCGCCCCGGCACCGCGCTGGCGGGCCACCCACAGCCAGTCGACCACGATCATGTCGACCTCGCCTGATTGCAAGGCGACCTGGGCGGCCTGAGCGGTCGCGAGCTCCATTGGCGCGAGCGCAACGTTCGCGGCCACATCCAGCGCGTGGTGGCGGATGACCTCGATTTCCCACGACACGGTGCCGAAGCGCAGCACACCGACGCGGATTGGCGGCATCGGTGCGCCACGGAGCGGCATGGCGGCGGCCGAAATTGTCGCACCAAGCAACATGCGTCGCGCAATACGCATAGGTTTTCCTCCCAAGGCTTGCGCGATTATCCCCGCATCGCTCGGTGCGCTGTCAATGGGCGAAGGTCAGAAGGTGATCCGGACCCCACCAAAGCCGGCGACCGGCGCCGCGGGGCTGTAGGCACGCGGATTGGTCGCGTTCGGCGCCTGTGCAAGTGACACCGACGTGGTCGGCGAGAACGTGCCGTAGGTGTAATACTTGGCATCGGTAACGTTCTCGACCGAGGCGAAAAACTGAATGTGCGGCGTGAGCTGGTAGCTGGTGCTCAGGTTCAGCGTGACGAAACCGGGCAGTTGCGGCGTCAGGTTGGCCGCGTCGCCGAACAGGTACTGCCCGCTTTGCGCGATGAGGACAGCGCCGACCGTCCACTGATCGGTGATATGCCAGGTCATCCCCAACTTGCCCTGATGCATTGGAACACCTGGCAGCCGGTCGCCCGGATTGATGTTGATGTTGCCGTTGGCGTCGGCGGCCGGGTTGCTCCCGGCGGCCTCCACGAAGCCGCTTTGGTAGGTCGCGTTGGTATAGGTGTAGGCGAGGTAGGCGGACCAGCGCGGCGTCTTGTATTGGATGCCCGCGTCGACCCCCTGCCGGCGCGTCTGCCCGACGTTGGTGAAGTACGCCCGGTTCAGCACCACGCTGTTGACGAAGACGATGTCGTCGTCGAGGTTGCTGCGGTAAAAGCCGAGATTGTAGCTCAGGCGATCGTCGGCGCCGATGACCACGGTGCCGCGCAAGCCGACCTCCACGGTGTGCGCGACCACCTGCTTGAGGTTGGGGTCGCCGACGAAGAAGTTGGCCAGGCTGCAGGACTCGTTCGGGCCGGCACAAGAAAGTTCAGCCGGCGTGGGCGCGCGGTTCGCTTCCGCGTAGCCGGCGTAGGCCGTCAGCCACGGCGTCACCTTATAGGTCGCGCCGAATGCGGGATTGAAACGCTGGTACGCGTGATTGCCGGTCAGATCGCCGCCGTTCTGGTCGTCGAGGTCGATCGCGGCTGCGTTGAACCGGCCCGAGGCGGTCAGCGCCAGGCGGTCGGTCAGGTTGATTGTGTCGGCGACGAACGCACCGTAATACGCATCGCTGATCCCCACCCGGACCGGCTGATTGGTCCCGGGCTCGTCGATGGTCACGCCCGGGCCTATGAACACGCGGGAAATTGGTGTGATGCCGCCGATATAGGAGGCGGCGGTGAACTCCGTCTGTGCACCGTCGAAACTGACGCCGCCGACCAGATGGTTTTTGAACCCGAACACGCTCTGCGTATCGGTCGCCTGGATCGAGGCGCCGTAGCCATTGGTGTTCGTGGTCTGGTTGTCCAGCTCCGAATAGGCAAACGGATTCGGGCCGAGGAAGGCTGGGATCGTGCCGCCGCCGACCGTGGTGCTGGGGACGCCGGGATCCGAGCACAGCAGGCCCGAGCCGTCGTTGCACGGCAGGTCGTTCGTGACGTTGCCGTTGGCCACGCGTTGCAAGAAATTATTATAGTAGGTTACGGCTTGGATCGACAGCGTATCGCTGATGGCCAGGTTGCCCGACAGGCTCACCTGCGTGAAGCGGTTGCTGATCCGGTTGGGGCCGGTGAACTGGGCGGCGGGGTCGGCGGCAAGCAATTCCACCGGCGAGGTACCCGGCCCGTTCAGCACCGAGTTGGCCAGCAAGACGTTGAAATGGACTTCGCCGGTGTCGCCGCGCCAGCCGATGTCGCCGTAGAAATTCTCGAGGTTGGAGGATTGCACATCCCGCCAACCGTCCTGGTGCGTCCCGCTCGCCGCGACATAGACCGCGGTATTTCCGCTCTGTTGGCCGTACTGGAAGTTGAGGCCGAACGTGTCGAACGATCCGCCGGACGCCTCGATCTCGCCGCCGTTATAGGTGAAGCCGTTCTTGAGCTGCACGTTCAGCGCGCCGCCGAGCGCGTTCAGGCCGAACACCGGGTTCGAGCCTTCCAGGTTCATCTGGTCGATCGCCATATTTGGCAACAGGTCGAAATTCACCGTGTCGCCAAAGGCCTGGTTGAAGCGGACGCCGTTGACGTAGACGGCGAGCCCTTCGGGCGTGCCCTGCAACGGCGATGCGTCGAACCCGTGATAGACCAGGGTCGGCTGATAGGGATTGCCCGACGCCGAATCGAGATTGACGCCGCCGACCTGCTCATTCAGTGCCCGAACGGGATCCGGCGTGGTGGTACCTCCGCGCGTAAGGTCGTTGCCTTTCAGCACGTTGGTCTCGGCCGGTACCGTGTCGCGGTCGACACCCGAGCCGAGCAGCGGCGACGTGCCGACGACGGTGACGGGGGGCAGTTCGGCGACCGGCGGCCCAGTCTGCTGCCCCATCTGCGGCGTGGTCTGTGCGGCCACGGCGCCAGTCAGCAGAAGTGCCGCCGCGGCGATGCTCAACCTTGCTCGCACGCCGATGCATCCTCGAAGCGCTGTTGCGGGTGGAATAAGGCCGCATGTCGCGTGGCATGGCTATGGTGCAACTTCCCGATTTTCGTGCGAATGTTTCCCGAACTCGCGGCCGGGGCTGCAATAGGGGCGAGGCACAGGGATGAGGAAACAGAGCATGCCGCTGCGGCTGCGGCTTATCATGTTGATTGGGTTGGTGCTGCTGGTCAGCCTGGCTTGCGGCAGCGTGCTGGTGGGTTGGCACGCAGCCGGCTCGGTGCAGACCGAACTGCGCGCGGCGCTCGATGTGGGCGCGAAGACGATCCGTAACGGGGTGGATGAGCTTGTTCGCTCGGACGATCGCGCGCGCGAGTTGCGGCATCTGGTTGCCACGTTCAACGGCAACCGCCATGTGCGCGCGATACTGCTGGATGCGCGGGACCGACCGCTCGCCGCATCCTCGCTGTTTGTTCCGACACAGATTGTGCCTGGCTGGTTCCGTCATTTGATCGCCGGCGAACCGGGCGCCGTTCGCCTTGCGGTGCCACAGGGCGACGATGGCATCGCCGCTATCGTCCTGCAGGCCGATCCGGTCAACGAAATTGGCGAGGTCTGGGCGGGATCGCGTGACGCAGTACTGGTGCTGGCCGGGTTTGCGCTGCTGAGCGCGTTGCTGATCTGCGCCGTTATCGGACGGGCGCTGCGGCCGCTTGAGACCCTGTCGGCGGCTTTCCAGCGAATCGGCAAGGGCGACTATCACGGCAGGGTGCCGGAGCACGGCCCGCCCGAACTGGCACGCCTGGCGAACGGCTTCAATCTCATGACCCAACGACTTGTCACGGCCGCTGCGCAGAACCAAAGGCTGAACCTGCGGTTGATGACATTGCAGGCGGAGGAACGCGCCGATCTCGCGCGGGACCTGCATGATGAGGTCGGGCCGTTGCTGTTCGCGGTTGACATGACGGCGGCCACGATCGAACGGCTCGCCGGCAGTGGCGAACGGCTCGCCGGCAGCGGCCGGGGAACCGACATTCCGACGCAGGTGCGGTTGATTCACGATGCGGTCGGTCGGATGCAGCGTCACGTGCGAGCAATTCTTGGACGCTTGCGGCCGATCAGGGCGATCGGACTGGAGGCGGCGGTCGACCGGCTCGCGGCGTTCTGGCGCAGCCGCCGTCCCGATATCGAGTTCATTGTCGCTGTTGCGGTCGAGGAGGATCGAATCGGCGAGGATCTTAGGGAAACGATCTATCGCATTGTCCAGGAGGGCATCAGCAATGCAATCCGCCACGGCAAGCCTGCGCGGGTGGAGGTTGTCATCCGGCACGATGATGGCGATGGGATCAGTGTCGAGGTCACCGATGACGGTATCGGCATGGCGACGGAGGGCAGGATCGTGCGTGGTCCCACGCAGCTCGGCCTGACCGGCATGCGCGAGCGCGTGATGGCGATGGCTGGTTCGCTCTCGATCCAGCATGGCCGCAACGGCACCGGACTGGCACTGGTCGCCTGGGTGCCATGTGGGGAATTGCTGCAATCGCCGCATCTAGACGCACCGGAATGAAAATCCTTCTGGTAGACGATCATGTGATCGTCCGCGCCGGCCTGCGCAATCTGCTCACATCGGTGTCGGGCGTGCGGATTTCCGAGGCGGCGACTGGGCGGGACGCTCTGTTGCTATTACGGCATGACCGTCCGGACCTTGTGCTGCTCGACCTGAACCTGCCGGGCATCGGCGGTCTGGAATTGTTGCGCAGGATGCTGCTGGAGGACAAGACGACACGGATCCTCGTGTTGAGCATGCATGCGGAGTCGTTGTATGCCTCGCGTGCAATGGAACTCGGTGCGCGCGGGTATCTCAGCAAGAATGCATCGGCGGAGGAACTACTGGCCGCGGTCCGACGCGTGGCGGATGGCGGCCGGTATATAGAGAACGAGATCGCGCAGGATCTGGCGCTGCAGGCGGTTTCCCCCGGTCACGGCCTGCAAGACCTTACGGAGCGCGACCTGGAGATCATGCGGCTCCTGGCCGAAGGCATGAACCTGACCGAGATCGCGGATGCGCTTGGCATCGGCTACAAGACGGTCGCCAACGCCTGCAGCCACATCAAGGCCAAGCTTGGCGTTACCCGGACGAATGATCTGGTTCGGTTGGCGATGACGCTGGGTGTCGCCTGACATGCGGCGGCGCTGATGGTGTTTTGGCTGGCCAGGTCAGTCCGTTCGCCGGTGACGCACCGCATCGAGTTTCGCCATCATCCTGCAACGGTTCGATGGACGTCAAATGTCATGCGCTGCGCACGATGGACGTCAAACTCAGCCCGTGAAATGACCAGCAATGGCATGTGAGAGCTTCCCGCTCATTCTCCGCCGCAGTGGCCGGACATTTCCTTGTCTATCGAGAATACCGCACCCACATTGACCTCAACATCTTTCACGATGCAGCTTCGGCCGGTTTTGTCCGTGAATTTGACATCATAGCGCCCCGACGAGATGCTGGTGATACGCAGCCTCTCGTCGAAATCGACGCTGCCATCTGGATCGTTTTTGCACTGATCTCTGCCCCAATCCATTGTGCCCGCCGGGGCCAGGTATAGATGCGTGATGGTCCCGCCGGTCAGGTTCCAGAACCGGGTGACGCCGCCGTCAGCCGCCTGCACCGCGCCTGCACCGGCGATAATCAAGAAGGCCGCGATGGTTCCCCGGAATACGTTGGTCATGGCGCTTCCGTCGTTGGATCATTTGCGACAGATGGTTGCCCGATTTCGCGGTGGGCCGCGCACCTGATAACCTGACGCTATGTCGTTTGCTCGCAAAGAGCAAGCGACGCATTCGGAAGGTTTAGCGTTTAGCCCCTGCCCCGAGCGCGCAAGGGGCGTCAGTATTCGTTAATGATACGGCACGATGAGGCCGCCTATTCATGCAGCCATTATACGGAGGGCCACCCTTCCCCACCCCCTCCCGGCCACGCCAGATCCGCCTTGGATCTGCTGTCCGAGGCGGATTTTATCGGGTTGGTCGGTACGAGAGACTTGGTTGCGGGGATAGGATTTGA
>PLXO01000260.1 GCA_003151425.1 Acetobacteraceae bacterium | reverse complement strand
TCGCGGGACCGTGCCCCTTGCCCAGCGATCGGCGCCACCCCGGCAGCCACCCCGCCCGGCCGCACCGTCGCCCGTTGTATGGGGTGTCGTCCGAGGTCGCGGGACCGTGCCCCTTGCCCAGCGATCGGCGCCACCCCGGCAGCCACGCCGTCCGGCAGCACCGTCGCCCGTTGTATGGGGGTGTCGTCCGAAGTCGCGGGACCGTGCCCCTTGCCCAGGGACCGGCGCACCCCGGCAGCCACCCCGCCCGGCCGCACCGTCGCCCGTTGTATGGGGTGTTGTCCGAGGTCGCGGGACCGTGCCCCTTGCCCAGGGATCGACCCCGCCCCGGAAACCACCCCGCCCGGCCGCACCGTCGCCCGTTGTACGGAGTGTCGTCCGAGTGCCGCGGTCCGTGCCTCCCGCCCAGGGACAGGCCCCGCCCCGGCCAACCGCACCGTCCCAGGTTTCATGGGATCTTGTTCGCGTTCGTCGGACCGTGCCCCTTGACCGAGAGCGCCACCCTGGCGGAGGCTGGGCACCAATCCCACCCCGGCACCCACCCCGCCCAACCGCACCGTGCCACCACCGGGACAAGCGCCCGGTGGCAGGCTCGGCATGGCGTCTTGTCCGGGTTGGGCGGACCCACGGGTTGGCCCGGTGGCGCATTTGTCCAGACCCTCTGCCGGCACGGCGATGGCGACGGGAAAGGCAATCGGGGCGGTGGCTGCGATTTGGTGCATCTGCGATCCTGGGCGCTGTTAGTCAGTAAGTATATCTTACAGCAAACCGCCTCTCGACGCCAGCTAAACCGCCCCGCAGAGGGACACCCAATTCCCGGCCCGATCCGCCGGTCGCTTGGTGCGGGCTGCCAGCCACCATCCAACCCGGCCGCCGCCATGACCTTCCACTGACCGCCAGGTGGAGATGACCCTGGCGCAAGTCGGTGGAAGGAGTAGGGTCCTCTCGTCGTGCAATGGAGCAGCGGCGATCTGCGAAAGGTGGAGAGCAGCGATGACCGGATGGCGTAACCGACGGGCGCTCGCGGCGATCCTGCTGATCGTCGCAGCAGGCGTGCTCCAGGGGTGTGTGTATAACCCGTACACAGGAACCTACACGCCCTGCTGCGCTGCCTACCCGGCTTATGGCGGCTATGGATATCCAGCCTACGGCGGCGGCTACGGCTATCCAGCCTATGGTGGCTATTATGGCGCCCCCCAAGCCGGCGGCTATCAAGGACAGGTCTACCGCGCACCGGGTTATCAAGGGCAGGGTTATCAGGGGCCGGCCCCCCAAGGCCAGGGTTACCAAGGGCCGGGCTATCAGGGGCAGAGATACCAAGGGCAGGGCCCCCAAGGGCAGGTCTATCAAGCGCCGACCCCCTGACTTCGTCACCATGCGTTTCCCGGCGTCGTCCAGCCTCGATTGTGGCTTATGGCCGGCTTGCAGCGGACGGTGATCATGAGCGGGTCAATCGCCGGGATGGTGTCGCAGAGGCTCCACGTCTGATACCAACCGGCGCACCGAGTGATTCTCGTCGGCGTCTGGTTCAGGGTATTATTGCTCAATATCAATAATATCGAGAACGGCATGACGCCGACGCAGCATCAGCGAACCGAGCGAGAGCGGCCGGAAGCGCTCACAAACCGGGCAACACGTCGCGCGCCAGGTCGCGCAGCACCTGATCGATTGGTGGCGCGCCGGCGCCGCTGATCTGCGGGTTGAGGATCACACGATCGATCGCCGGATGATCGAGCAGCCGCGCCAACCCCGCGCGCACCTGCTCCGGCGTGCCAGCAACCGCGTAACGATCCACCAGGCTATCGGGCACGATCGCGGCGTGCTCGGGCCCCGCGCTGGCGCGGTGGCCAACATCGTAGCTGGCTTGCAGCCGCTCCACCGCCGTGCGTTCGGTGCCCTCAAATTGCGCGGGATCGGCCTGCACCAACGCGCCGGCGACACGCGGGCGGACGCTGTCGCGCGCCGCGCGCGGGTCCGCGGCGAGGCCGTACGGGACCCAGACCGAGACCTCGAACGGCGACTGCCGGCCGGCACGCGCGACGCCCTCGTGCAGCCAGGCCAGCGCGCGGGCCAGCAGCGCGTCACTGATGCCGTGGTGCAGGATCACGCCGTCGGCGAAGCGGGGTGCGGCGCGGGTCATACGCGGGCCGGAGGCGGCGACGACGATCGGCGCATCGACCGGTTCGGGCAGCCACGCAAGCTCGCCCTCGACCTTGCCGAACGCGACACGCTGCTTGCGCAGCAGACGGCGCACCGTATCGACGAATGCCTCGACCTCGGCGATTTTCGCGGGTTGCATCCCGATCGTGCGCAGCGAGCTGAAGCCGGTGCCGACCCCCATCAGCGCCCGCCCGCCCGACATCTCATGCAGCGTGGCGAGCGCGCTGGCCGCGACACTGGGATGGCGCGTCGCCGGCTGAGTGACGCCGGTCGCAACATGCAGACGTGTCGTCGCGGCCAGGCAGGCGGCGAGCGTGACGGTCACCTCGCGGCACAGCAACTGTGAATCGATCGCCCAGATGCTGTCCAGGCCGATGCTCTCGGCCAGTTGCGCGTGCGCGACCAGGCGTGGCACCGGCTCGGCGCCCCATAGCGCCAGGCCGAGTTTCTTGCCGCGGATCATCGCCCGCCTATTCGTCGGCTCGAATTTATTCCGCGGCTCGCTTCTATTCGGCGGCCAGCCCCGGAACGAACGCCGGCACCGCGGCACGGTCAGCCGTCTCCATCGGCTGCGGCCACCAGCGGTCCTCCCAGTCGGGGAACAACTTCCACAGACGCGGCATCACCGCCTCGGCGAACAGTTTTGTGTTGTACTTCGCCAGGTCCTTGCCCATGTTGCCGAACTGCAACAGTAGCATCAGGTGGCCGACATTCAGCGTCGTTGCCACCTCGGTAAGTTGTTCCACGACCTCATCCGGCGAGCCGATGATGACGTAGCCGAGATCGATGATCTCCTTCATTTCGGTGGCGCGCTGGCGGGCGCGCGCGCTGGTCGCCGCGGCGCGGCCGACCTGGCTGACCATGCCGGCGCGCTGCGTCGCCTCGGTGACGTAACCCGGCGGCGTGGCCCACATCGGATCGGTGTGCAGGCAGCGCCCGTAAAAATATTCGGCCGGTTCGCGATATAGCTCCAGCGCCTTCTCGCGCGTCTCGGCGACGCCGACGAATTGCAGGAAGCCGGCGCGGTACGGATTGCGGTCCTTGCCGAGCCGGGCCATTTCGTTCCAGAATCCCTCCATCGTCGCGCGCCCGTCCTTGTAGCCGAAATAGGACAGGTAGGCGTAGACGTAGTCCATCCGCGCGCACCACTGCCAGGTCTCGACCGAACCGCCACCCGGGATCCACACCGGCGGATGCGGCTGCTGGATCGGCCGCGGCCAGATGTTGACGTAACGCTGCTGGTTGAAGCGGCCATTGAACGCGAAGGTGTCGCGCTCCGTCCACGCCCGCATCACCAGGTCATGCGCTTCCAAATAGCGCTCGCGCAGCAGGCTGGGGTTCTGCCCGAAGGCGTAACAGGTATCCATCGGCGTGCCGACCGGAAATCCGGCGATCAGCCGCCCGCCCGAGATGCAGTCGATCATGGCGAATTCCTCGGCGACCCGCGTCGGCGGGTTGTACAGCGCCAGCGAATTCCCCATCACGCAGATCGCCGTGTGCGTCGTGCGGCGCGCCAGCGCGGTGGCGATCAGATTGGGCGACGGCATCAAGCCGTAGCCGTTCGAATGATGCTCGTTGCAGCAAACCGCATCGAAACCGCAGTCAGCGGCAAACTCCATCTCGTCCATGAAGTCGTTGTACATCAGGTGCGCGCGCTTCGGATCGAACAGCGAGGAATGGATGTCGACCCAGACCGAGCGGTGCTGCTGGGCGAAATCGTCCGGCAGTTCGGTGTACGGCATCAAGTGAAACCACAGCAGCTTCATGGACGGGTCCTCGCTTGCCCGGCGTGGGAGTGGCCGGGGCTTGGGATCATCTGCGGAGGTGCGCAGTGTCCCGCGAGGATAGGCCCGTGTCCAGACGGTGCCCCGACCCGCCGACGCCCGATCCGTCGACGCCCGATCCGTCGACGCCCGGGCAACAAACGCCGCAGACCGGTGGCCGGCATTGCCAGCCACCGGTCGCATGGCATCAGGTCCCGGGGGGCGGGGTCCTGACACCAAAGTCATCTGATCACGTCAGCAACGTCGGGCTATCACGCCAGCGACGTTAGGCGTGTTGCGTAAGGCCGCGGTCGTCAGGCCCAATGGCCCTCCACCCAGACCCAGCCGCCGGTTGGCTGCTGCATCCAGCGCCCGGGCAGCCATGTCGTTGCGCCTTGCGGCACCGGAACGTATTGACCGGCCGCCCAGACCCACGTTCCCCCGTTCGCGGCGGAGAATTGCCAGTGCCCCGGTTGCCAGGCCTCAGGTCGTCACGGTGGCGGTGGCGGGCGGCGGCGGGACGGTCTCGGCTTGCGGCGGCGGCGGGGCCGCCGGCGCCACGACGATGGTGGACTGCGTCAGTTGGACCGGTAATGAAACCGTCGTCTGGGTTTGAGCCGGGTAGTCATTACGGTCTGTGCGGTCGCCTGCGACGCCGCGCCGGCGCCGAGCAACGCGGCAATCGCCCGAACGGCAACGAAGTTCGCTCGTCGATGCAACATGGTCTGTCTCCCTACAAATTCCCGATACGGCGTGGCTCCAACAGCAGAGCGGACCGCGTTGGCGGCACGCCGCCTCGGACATCCGACATGGGAAGACAATAAGGTCACAATGCGGCGGCAATACTGGTAGATTTTCACAAGTCGTTGATTATCGTTACTCGCATATGCCGTGAACAGATCTGCAATATCCGTATCTGCTCAACCCTGCTGAATGACCGGTTCCCCGTCTAGGACTGCGAGAATAGCCTGATACGCATCCATTCCTCGTCGCGCTGCCGTTCCAACGACGGATCGAACTCCAGCGAACAGATCAGCACCCCACGTAGAACGGAAGCCACCTGTGACTTTGCGGTAGGTGGCGGTGG
>PLXO01000239.1 GCA_003151425.1 Acetobacteraceae bacterium | reverse complement strand
GACCAAAATGAGAATTGCTGGCGGGGAATCGAGCCCCGGGGGATCAAGGCCGGGGATCAAGGCCGTGTGATGACCCAGCGTGCTGGGACAAGGTTCGATTTGCCGGATCGATCGGTCTCGACAAGCGTCAAGGCCACACAAGTAACGGAGGACTTGTGGCCACAATCTGGCGCGTTTATGACTTCCCGCGGACGAACCCCGGTGGACGAACGGGGGCTTCGGCGAATGGCGCTTCGGCGCACGGGGCTTCGGCGGGTGGCGCCGGCGGGCGCGAGATCCCAGCACTCGCTGATCGCTCAAGACGCCGTATACTGTTGCCCTATGATCGAATTCATCGCCGCCCCCGCCGCCCTGCCGCCAGGCCAGCGTGTCTACGCGATCGGCGACATCCATGGCTGCCTCGACCAGCTCCAGGCGCTGCACCAGGCGGTCGCCCAGGACCTGGCGGAGCGCCCGACGGCGGACGCCGTGCTGATCCATCTCGGCGACTACGTCGATCGCGGCCCGGACAGTGCGGCCGTCGTGGCATTGCTCGCCGCCGGTCCGCCCGTCAAGGACCTGCCCACGGTCAACCTGATCGGCAATCACGAGCACATGATGCTGGACGCGCTGTCGTCCGGGCAGGCCGAGGCGGCCGAGCTGTGGCTGGGCAATGGCGGGGCCGACACGTTGTTCAGTTGGGGTGTGCCGCGGCAGGTGAAGCAGGCGGACTGGGCGGCGCGGATTCCCCGCCCGCATCTGCTGTTCCTACGCGACCTGGCGCTGATGCATCGGGAGGGCCCCTACCTGTTCGTCCACGCAGGCATCCGCCCCGGCGTGCGCCTGAGCCAGCAGGCGCGCCAGGACCTGCTGTGGATTCGCGAGCCGTTCCTGTCGGCGAAAGGCGAACTGGGGGGCGAGCCGGGGATGGTGGTGGTGCATGGCCACACGCCGGTGCGCGAGCCGGTGGTGCGGCCGAACCGGATCGGCATCGACACCGGCGCGGTGATGGGGGGGGTGCTGACGTGCGCGGTGCTGGAGGAGGACAGGCTCGGATTTCTGACGAACTGACGGGGGGTGCGCGAACGGACGTCTCATATTCGCGCGAGATGGCAACCCGCATTTCTCACCTCGCGGGCGCCGGCTCGGTCCTTGCCGCGCCAAGGTCCCCTCAACGTCCCGCGGGCACTTTTCGCGCTGCTTACTTCTCCCCAAGCTGCACCACGATCTTTTCGTTCTCGATAATCCGACGGAATGCCTGCTCGGTTCTCGCCCAGTCGACGATGTCGACACGAAACGGCAAGTCGGAGTCGGAGAAATCCTCGCCCAAGGCTCCGCTGACCTCGAACGACAACGGCGTGCTGGTGATAATGGCCAGGTCCAAATCCGAATACGGTTTCGCGGCCCGCCGCGCGCGCGAACCGAAGGCCCAGACCTCGCGATCCGGCACATGCTTTCGCAAGATGCGGCGGACGATCTCCAGATGATGCGGCGAAATATCAATCATTCCGCGCCTCGAGCGCGGCCAGCAGGCGGCCGGCATCGTGCACGAAGTCCAGGCTGGTGGCATAAACTTGTGCCGCGATCGAGAGATTATAGGTGTGGGCCGTCGTGTTGCGGGCGGCATGATATCGTATCCACGCCTCGACGTCGTCGATCAGCCGGTTCTCGGCGCCCATCCTGAAGAGTTCCCGCCGTGTGACGCCGTCGGCGCTGTCCCGACCGATGTTGGTTGCCAGCCAGCGTCTGATGAATTTCCAACTCAGTTCGTAGGTGAACTCGAAGTGCAGGATGACGCCAGCCCTGATCGCCTCCCGGGTGACCTCGTCCTGGCCAGCCATGAATGCACTATCTTCGCTCTTGGCCTGCACGGCCCGCAGGGCGGTGACGGCACTGCGCAAACTATCGAGTACCAGAGGCATCCATCCCCCTAGCCGGCAAAGCAGAGAGTAGGGCCGTCATCGTCGCTCGAACGTAGACCACGGTTCACGGCGCGCAAGCCACTGGCACCGAGCGCGTCATCCCTCACGACCTTGTGGCCTTCCCGCGGGGAGTCCTTCCCGCGTGGCGTGGGCTCTGCCGGCGCAAACCTCGCCCCGCCGCTTGGTCCGCTGCGCTGCCCAACCCGCGCGGGAAGAGGGCACGTTGCGGAAGATTCCCGCGCGCGCAGGCAGCCATCGCTTGCAACCGGGGCGGCGGGACGATACGGCGTCGCAGCATGAACCTGCTCGACCCCCAACCGGAAGCTGCGTTGCCGCCCGCCGACCTCGCGCCAGCCGGTCTCGTACCGACCGGTCCGGCACCCGACATGCCCGCCCCCGATCAGGTAGCCACCGATCTGGTCGTGCCCGATCCGGCAGCGCCCGATCTGGTCGCCGCCGTGCGCCTGCTGTCGCGCGCCAGCGTGCTGGTGGTCGGTGACGTGATGCTCGACCGCTTCATCTACGGCCAGGTCACACGGATCAGCCCGGAGGCCCCCGTGCCGATCCTCAGCGTGCAGCGCGAGGTCGGCTATCCCGGCGGCGCCGGCAACGTGGTCCGCAACCTCACCGCGCTTGGCGCCGCGGTGGCGCTGGTCTCGGTGGTGGGCGACGATCAGGCGGGCTCCGACCTGACCGGGCTGGTCGGCGGCCAGCCCGGGGTGGAACCATGGCTGCTGGTGCAGGGCGGCCGAACCACCACGATAAAGACCAGGCTGGTCGCCGACGGGCAGCATCTGCTGCGCACCGACCGCGAGGTGACCACGCCGATCCACCCCAGGCTCGCCGAGCGGATGATCAGCATCGCCACCGACGCGATGGCGGCGACCGGGGTCACCGTGCTGTCGGACTACCGAAAAGGCCTGCTGGCGGACGATGTGGCGGCCCGGTTGATCGCGGCGGCACATGCCGCGGGGCGCAAGGTGATCGTCGATCCCACAGGCCCGGACTGCGCGTGCTATGCCGGCGCCGACCTTATCATTCCGAACGTGCGCGACCTGCCCGAGAGCGCAATCCTGGTGGCCGGGGATGAGGCGTCGGTGATCGCGGCGGCTCAGGCGCTGCGAGCGCGCCACGGCTTCGGGGCCGTGCTGGTGACCCAGGGGCCGGCCGGGATGACCCTGGTCGATGCCACCACGGCAAGGCATTTTCCGGCCGAGGCGGCCGACGTCTACGACGTGTCCGGCGCCGGCGACACGGTTACGGCGGTGATTGCCGCCGCCATCGCCGTCAAGCTCGACCTTACTCTGGCGGTGCGGCTGGCCAACATCGCCGCCGGCATCGTGGTGGGCAAGGTCGGCACCGCGGTGGCGCGCACCGCCGACCTGATGGCCGCGCTGTCGCCGGAGGGCGGCACGTTGCGCAAGGTGGTCTCCCGCCAGGCGGCGTTGGAGCAGGTGGCGCGCTGGCGCCACCGGGGCGACCGGATCGGCTTCACCAATGGCTGCTTCGACATGATCCATCCGGGGTACGTGCACCTGCTGGACGTGGCGCGCGACGCCTGCGAGCGGCTGGTGGTGGGGCTGAACGACGATGCCGGGACTCGCCGGCTGAAGGGCCCGAATCGGCCGGTGCAGCCGGAGACAGTGCGCGCCGCGGTGCTGGCCAGCCTGCCGAGCGTCGACCTGGTCACGGTGTTCGAGGAGGACACGCCGGCGGCGCTGATCGAGGCGCTGCGCCCGGACGTGCTGGTGAAGGGCGCCGATTATAATCTGGACGCCGTGGTGGGCGCCGATCAGGTGCGGGCCTGGGGCGGGCGCGTGCTGCTGGCCGACCTGCTGCCGGGGCAGACGAGCCCGGCCAACACGGAACGCGCCCGTGGGTGACGGTCGGGGCGGTTTGGCGGGAGGGCTGGGGCGCTCGATCTCCGGCAAGCAAGATCCACCGCGGAGCGCGCGGAGAAGACAAGGCTCTGACTGGAATTGGCTACACCTCTCCCGCTCTTCGCGGGCTTGGGCCGCGAAGAGCGGACCAAGGCATGCCCTTCTAGAGCCTGCCACCGGGCTTGTCCCGGTGGGACGCTTGTTCCGGGGGTCGCGGAGCCCTTGCGACGCGGGTGAGGGTGGGCCGGCGATTCCGGTCATGATGAACGTCCTCTAGCTGCGCATTTCGCACGTTGAGTCGCGCCCGGCCGACGTCGAAGCACCGCGCGCCGAACGCTTTGCCGCGCGCTTCGCCGCACGCTTTGCAGCGCGCGCCGCCGCCCTGCCGCGTCGTTGCCCCATCGGGCCAACGCCCGGCTCAACAGCTCGGGGGCATGGGTCCGGGTCAATCGCGAGTGGGCAAGGCCCGCTCCTGGCAGGCTCGGCTGCGGCAGGCGCCAGAGGGGAAGGCGCCAGTGCGGCAAGTGCCAGAGGGGCCGGCGCCAGTGCGGCAGGCGGTTGCATAGGGTAGCTGCGCATTTCGCACATTGTGCCGGTTCCGGCTGACGTCGAAGCACCGCGCGCCAGACGCTTTGCCGCGCGCTTCGCCGCACGCTTTGCCGAGCGCGCCGCCGCCCCACCGCGTCGTTGCCCCATCGGGCCAACGCCCGGCTCAACAGCTCGGGGGCATGCGCCCGGGACAAGCGCCGGATCAAGCGCGAGCGGGCAAGGCCGACCCGTGGCAGCCTCGGCTGCGGCCGGCGCCAGAGGGGAAGGCGCCAGTGCGGCGGGCGTGTGCATAGGGTCGCTGCGGATTTCGCAAATTGCGCCGGTCCCGGCTCGGGGCGAGGCGGCGCGTGCCTCACGCTTCGCCGCACGCTTTGCCGCGCGCGCAGCCGCCCAATCAAATCGTTTCCCCGCCGGGCGGATTCCCGGTTCAGCCGCCCCTCGGCTTGCGCCCGGGACAAGCGCCTGGGGGCCGACCCGACCGGCGGCAGATCCCAGGGGCCCAGATTCCACGGTCCCAACTCCCAGCGTCCCAAATCCCAGGGTCCCAACTCCCAGCGCCCC
>PLXO01000084.1 GCA_003151425.1 Acetobacteraceae bacterium | reverse complement strand
CCCCCTGGCGGGTTTCAGGGCGGAGGCCCTGGCCTTGCTTCGCCTCAATCGTTGGCGATGAAACGGTCGATCTTACGGTAGTGGAACAGCCAGTGTCCGTCCAGCTTGATCATCTCGTCGGCATAGGCGCCGCCGGAGCCAATGACGGGCCCATTCGGGCTATTCTGCGCCAAAGCCCAGTTGGAGGCGACCAGCGCGCGCTCGCCGGCGAGCTTGATGACGATATTCGTCACCAGGTGGGCGCCGCGTGGGCGCGGCCCGGCGCGATTGGCGACGCGGTTGGCCAGCGCCTCGATATCGGCCCGGCCGGTCGCCTTGCCGAACGCGGTGTGCCAGGTGCCATCGGGGGCGAACAGCGCGGCCATCTCGGCGAAGCGCCCGCCATCGAGGCAGAAGCAGTATTCCGCCAGCACTTCGCGGATGGCGTCCTTATCTTCCAGTGCGCTGGACATCAGCTCTCCCCATGGGATGGTGAGGCAGAGACTATCACACTCGCCGTTTGCCGGGAGGGGTCGAACGGGCCGGGCTCAACGCTCCCATACCGTCGCCTCGGTCCATCCGAACTCGGAGAACTCCGCCGCGCGCAACGGCGCCTCGGCCGCGGAAAAGAACTCATCGAGTTGCGGCGGTTTCGTCGAGGTGGCCGACAGCATCGCATGCGCCTGGCCGCGATGATGGATCTGGTGCCGGAACAGATGCAGCAGCAGGCGATCGCGGCGCTCGGTCTGCATGCGTGTCCCACGGTTCAAACGCACGACGGTGTCGAGGTCCATCTCGGTCAATGCGTCGCAATGGGCGATCAGGCGGGCGTCGACGGCGGCCTGCTCGCGCTTCAGGTGCTGCGCGGTGGCGCAGGGCATGGGGTCGGCCCAGGCGTCGGGGCCGAGCCAACCGCCCTCCAGCCCATCAACGTAGAACCAGTCGACGATCAGGATGTGGTTTAGAGTCTGGGCTATGCTGGGGAAGAAGCCGGTGCGGCGCGCGACGAAGTCCTCCTGGGTTAGCGCCAGGCTGGCGGTGAGCAGGCGGTGGTTGGCCCAGGCATTGTTGTAGGCCATGGCGCGATAGGTGCCGACGAGCGATGCGGGCATTGGAACCTCTGTGCTCGGCGATCCCACGCGCGGCCGGCGGGCGGAATCCCAGTCTGGCTCTATGGCGTCAGCTTGAGGGCAGCCAGGGCGCCGGGCAACTGCGCCAGCGTCGAAACAATGTCGCCACCACTGGCACGGATAAAATACTCCACCTGCAGGTTCACCGTTAGCGCTTCGTTGTCCGTGGATAACCGCAGGTCGCCGCGATACCCGACAATCGGTTTACCTCTGGCGAACGCGTAACCGATCTCGGCCGCGGTGCCGCTGTCCACATCGACGCCGTCCAGCACCGCGACCACGGCTTCGCAGGCGTCGAGCGCAGCGTGATTGTTGCGGCCGATCTGCGGATTGAGCGCCCGCCATGCCTCGCGCCGATCCGCCCCGAACGGCAGGCTCAGCACGGCGGCGATCTTTCCGGGATCGGTCAGCGTCCACGGGTCAAGCACAGCATGTCCCGATCGCTCCAGCTCCGGTATCAGTTTC
This sequence comes from Acetobacteraceae bacterium, assembly GCA_003151425.1. Lineage (GTDB taxonomy): Bacteria > Pseudomonadota > Alphaproteobacteria > Acetobacterales > Acetobacteraceae > Palsa-883. The sequence goes on along the minus strand of PLXO01000084.1, from coordinate 73,492 downwards.
CGATAATGAAAGTCCCGTCCCGCCTCGGAAAAGCCGAGAGGACCTGCGAGATAGATTTGCATGCGCACCCCGCTTCCCTGGTCAGCGGCCGATATCGTCAGGCCGGGCTGACCTGGGTCACCTACCGTCGACGGTCGGTGCAGGACAACGCAGCCGGTCGCCCGCGAGAGTGTCAGACGGCCGGGCTAGCCCGCATTTCTCATACTGTTGCAAGATGATGGCGCCGGGCATTGTCGTGCCAACAGGTTTTCGCGCCGCCGCCAATACCAGGTGTATTCGCAAGGTGCGAAAACCTGTTGGCGCGGCAAGGACCAAGCCAGCATCCGCGAGAGTATGAGAAATGCGGGCTAGCACCGCGGCGCAGCTCGGCCGATCACACCGCGCCTCCGAGGGCGCCCCCAAGGGCACCGGCCAGCGCAGGTTGCTCGTCATGCGCGACCTGCCACAGCCCGACATCGATCGCGCCGGCGCGAAAGCCACCCTCGCAGTAGTGCAGGTAGTACTCCCACATGCGACGGAACCGCTCCGGAAAACCCATGGCAGCGATGTCGGGCCAGGCCTGCGCGAATCGCTGGCGCCATTCGGCGAGCGTGCGCGCGTAGCTGGCGCCGAACGTCTCGAGCGACAGCAGCCGCAGGCCGGCGCGGGCGATCTCGCGGCGCATGATGCTGTCGGTCGGCAGCATGCCGCCCGGAAAGATGTAGCGCTGGATGAAGTCGGGTGCGCTGCGGTAGATTTCGTAGCGCTCCTCGGCGATCGTGATCACCTGCAGCACCGCGCGGCCCGCCGGTTTCAGCCGCGCGCGGAGGGCGTCGAAATAGGCCGGCCAGTAACGTTCGCCCACCGCCTCCAGCATCTCGATCGAGACGATGCCGTCGAATGTTCCGGTGGTGTCACGATAATCCTGCAACCGCAGATCGGCCAGCGCGGGATGACTGGTGGCGCCCAGGCGGGCGCGCGCATGCGCGAGCTGCGACGGCGACAGGGTCAGGCCGACCACCTGGCAGCCGCGCGCAACCAGGCGCTCGGCGATGCCGCCCCAGCCGCAGCCGATCTCCAGCACCTTTGCCCCCGGCGGCGGATCCAGCAGCGCCAGCACGCGATCCTGTTTCGCTGCCTGTGCCTCGTCCAGCGTCATGTCCTCACGCGTGTAGAGCGCCGAGGAGTAGGTCATCCCCGAATCCAGCCAATGCGCGTAGAATTCGTTGCCAAGGTCGTAGTGATGCACGATGTTGCGGCGGCTGCCGCGGCGCGTGTTGGCGTGGCGCCGATGGCGCAGCCGGTTGAGCAGTTGCGCGACTTTCGTGCCGTTGATGCGCTTCGACAGGCTGGCGTGATTCCGCGCCGCAATCTCGATCACCGCCGTCACGTCGGGGCTCGACCAGTCGCCGTCGATAAAGGCCTCCCCGAAGCCGACATCGCCGTCGAACAGCAGGCGGCGCAAGGTGCGCCAGCGGTGCAGCACCAGGGTCGCGTCGGGTCCCGGCGCACCGGTGCGGCGTGTCGCGCGCGTGCCATCCGGGGTGACGATGGTCCCGGTGCCGCATTGCAGCGGCGACATCACCTGGCGGAGCATCCACGCGCGCATGCCGTGGCGCGGCACCGCGGCGGTGCTGTCAACGGTGTGGCTCATCGGCGTGTTCATCGCCCGGTGCCCTCTCGTGTCATTCCGCCCCCTGTCATTCTGCCATGCCGCCCGGTGCCGATGGCAGACGTGGACGCTCACTGGTTTGAACGCATAGCCGAACAACCGCGGCAAGGCCAGCAGCCGGATCGGCCTGCCTGCGACCTGGCAACCGGGGATGGGCCATCATGCCGGCGTTCCGGGGGGTGTGTGACGGTGGGCGTGTGACGGTGGGCGTGTTGCGAGAACCCGGCAAACTAGCCAAACTCACGCGCGGCAACCGGCCAAACGAGCGAATGCCGGACGAACTCGCCATCGCGAGCCGATCGGCACGCCTGGAGGTATTGCATGAGCGAACATATCGTCCTCGATATAGATGGCCGACAGCACGCGATCGACGCCGACCCCGACATGCCACTGCTTTATGCGTTGCGCGACCATCTACAGTTCGACAACCCCCGCTTCGGCTGCGGACTGGGCCAGTGCGGCGCCTGCACCGTGCATGTCGACGGCGCGCCGAAGCGCTCCTGCTCGCTGCCGGTCTCCAAGGTCGGCGCCGCCAAGATCACCACGCTCGCCGGCATCGGCACGCCGGAACACCCGCACGCGCTGCAGTCCGCCTTCATCCATGAGCAGGCGACGCAATGCGGCTATTGCCTGAACGGCTGGATCATGACCGCGGCGGCGCTGCTGCGCGACAAGCCGCACGCCACCGAGGCCGACATTCGCGACGGGCTGACTGGCCTGAAGTGCCGCTGCGGCTCGCATCTTTCGATCCTGCGCGCCATCACGCGCGCGGCGCAGGCATAGGGAGGACGACAATGGGCAACATCTCCCGCCGCTCCCTGCTTCGCGCCGGCGGCGCGCTGGTGGTCTCGTTTGGCGGCCCGCTCACTGGCCTATTGCCGACCTCGGCACAGGCGGCCTCCGCGCAGGAGACCTCCGCACAGGGGGCCTCCGCGCTGGGCAAGCCGGCTACCGGACCGCTCCCGGATCAATTGGATTCCTGGCTCGCCATCCAGCAGGACGGCAGCGTCACCGCCTTCTTCGGCAAGATGGATCCCGGGCAGGGCGTCGATGTCGCCATCCGACAGATCGTCGCCGAGGAGCTCGACGTGCCGGTCGAACGTGTCGCCATTGTCATGGGCGACACCGCGCGCACGGCGAACCAGGGCGGCGCCTCCGGCAGCACCGGCATCGAGCGTGGCGGCATCACCCTGCGCTACGCCGGCGCCGAGGCGCGGCGCGTGCTGCTGGATCTGGCATCGCAACATCTCGGCGTTGCGGTCGATGCTCTGCAGGTGCACGACGGCGTGGTCTCCGTCATTGCTGGCGCCGCAGGGGCGGACCCCAGGCAGGTCAGCTATGCCGAGCTGATCGGCGACCGGCATTTCGACGTGCCGATGCAATGGAACGGCGTCTACGGCAACGGACTGGTAGCGCGCGGCCGCGGGGAGCCGAAACGACCGGGCGACTATCGCATCGTTGGCACGTCGGTCCCGCGCACCGACATTCCCGAAAAAGTCTTCGCACGGCATCAGTTCGTCACCGACATCCGCCTGCCCGGCATGCTCCACGCCCGCATGATCCGCCCCGCCGTCGCCGGCAGCGTGCCAACCGCCGTCGATGAAGCTTCCATCAGCGACATTCCCGGCGCGCGCGTGGTCTGGAAACAGGGTTTTCTCGGTGTCGCCGCCCCGCGCGAATGGGATGCCATCCGCGCCGCCGGCATGCTAAAAATCGTCTGGTCCCCAGTCGCACCGCCATTCCCCGGCAATGCCGCGCTCTATGACCACATGCGTGCGGCCAAGCCGATCGCCCGCAAGGAGCTGGTGAAGCAGGGCGACGCCGACGCCGCCATCGCCGGTGCGGCAACGATTGTCGAGGCGGAGTACGAGTGGCCGTTCCAGTCGCATGCCAGCATGGGTCCCGCCTGCGCCGTGGTGGACGCCAGGCCAGACGCCGCCACGGTCTGGACCGGCACCCAGAAGCCGCATTTCGCCGCCATCGGGGTCGCCCGCATTCTCGGACTGAAGCCGGAACAGGTGCGTGCCATCTGGGTGCGCGGCGCCGGCAGCTACGGCCGCAACGATGCCGGCGACGCCGCGATGGATGCCGCGGTGATGTCGCAGGCGCTCGGGGCGCCCGTGCGCGTGCAGTACATGCGCGCGGAAGGCACCGGGTGGGACCCGAAAGGCCCCGCCAGCATCCACCGTGCCCTCGCCGGCCTGGATGCCGACGGCAAGGTTGTCGGTTATCGTTTCGATAGCCGCGGCTTCTCGCGCACCGACATCGAAACCAACGAGAGCGATCCGGCGCATTCCCTGGCCGGCCAGTCGATGGGCATGACGCTGTCACCGACACAGGAATTCGGCATCCCGACCGAGCCATATCAGTTCCCCGCCCAGCTCCGCGCCTGGGAGACGATCCCCCCACTGTTCGACCGCGCCTCGCCGCTGCGCAGCTCGCATCTGCGCGATCCGGTCGGGCCGCAGCTTGGCTTTGCCTCGGAATCCTTCATCGACGAGCTCGCCCATGCCGCCGGGGCCGATGCCGTCGCCTTTCGGCTGGCGCATCTGCGGGATCCGCGTGCCATCGCCGTCATCAAGGCCTGCGCGGACCGCTTCGGCTGGCAACCCCGCATCGCCGGCAGCGGCCACGCCGCCCCGGTGGGTAGCGGTGCCGGCAGCGATCGTGTCGGCACGGGTCCGGTCGACACGGGTCCGGTCGGCACGGGTCCGGTCGGCACGGGTCCTGCCGCCACTGGCCGCGGCTTCGCCTACGCCCAGCGCGGCCAGACCATCGTTGCGCTGGCGGTCGAGGTGGAAGTCAACCGAGCCACCGGCCGCGTGCGGCCTCGCCGTTGGACGGTCGCGCATGATTGCGGTCTGGTAATCAACCCGCAGGGCCTGCGCCTGTGCATCGAGGGCAACATCGCCCAGGGCAGCAGCCGCGCCTTGTGGGAGGAAGTCACCTTCGATCCCGCCATGGTCACCAGCCTGGACTGGATCGGTTACCCGATCCTGGATCTGATCGACGCGCCCGACGCCATCGACATCGTGCTGCTCGACCGTCCTGATCTGCCGCCCTCCGGTGCCGGCGAAAGCGCCATCCGCCCGGTCGCCGCGGCGATCGGCAACGCCATCTTTGACGCCACCGGCATCCGCCTGCGCCGTGCGCCGTTCACGCCTGAACGGATCAAGCAGGCTGTCGGGGTCCCGACATAAGGCGCCACCGATGGGCCGACTGCCCACCCCGTCATGGCCGGCACCCGGGGCCGGCGCCCGGGGTCGGCCCCCGGGTTCGCTCCAACGGGCCGCCCGAGGACAGGCTCCGGCGGGCCACGACGGGGTGGGAGACGCATCAGTCGGCGCCGACCCGGCGAGCATTCGGGCGGAGATCCAGTTCTGACTGTCGAGACGATGCCCGCCACGCGCGATACACGCGGCCAGCCCGGGCGGTTCAAAATATCCCCGCGGCCAATCCTTCGGCCAGCGCCGCGCCGAGGTCCCGGCAGCGGTCGAGATCATCGGCATCGATCGTCTTGGCGGCCAGGATCGCCTCCGGGGTCTGCGCCCTGGTGCAGACGATCAGCGGCGCGGCGACCGCCCGCAGGCGCCAGCCGGTGGCGATCCGGGCGATCTGACGGGCGGCGTTCTCGCCGTCACTGCCAGCACAGATCAGGCTCGCATAAGGCCGCCCGTTGATGTGGTCGAGGGCCGGGTAGTAGGTGCGGTCGAAGAAATCCTTCATCCGCCCGGCCATCGCGGCGAGGTTCTCGGGCGTCGCAAAGATATAGCCGTCGGCCGCAAGCAGATCCGCGGCCTCGGCGTCCCGGGCGGACACCAGACGCGCCTGAACCGATGGCTCCGCCGCCGCGCCGAGACACGCCGCCTCGGCCATCTGGCGTGTGCCGCCGGTCAGCGAGTGGAATACGATCAGCAGGGTCTTCATGCGTTCCCGCCCATTCCCGGCCCGGTGGCCGGTTTTCGAAATGATCGAACAGTCATGATAGCGGGCTGCCGGTATAAGTCTTGGTTTGACGCGCGGCCGCAAGCTGGCTCCAAGTTGGGTCCAAGCTGACTCCCCCGGCAACCGCGGACGCGGCATGGAGTGGCGCCGATTCGGCCGCCCCGGAGCACGGGCCTCGCCGTATGCCGTCTTAACGCTTGGTTAGGAAGCGCTGTACCACTGTACCGCGGTGGACAAGAGCGACCCGGCCGCACACAACTCGGCGATCCTCGAACGGCGCGAGCTCCGGTTCAGCCCGGCCGCGTTGCAAGCCATGATTGGTTGGTCGCTGGGCGCGGCGAGCTCGCACCGGCTGCTGCCAACGCCGCCCGACGGGGTCACACTGGTGCCGGAGCACCACCGCATCGACGTTGTCTACGGCGTGGGCGCCAAGGCGCGGTTGATACCATTGACGGTCGGGGCGTTGGGGACGCTGCTGATCGCCTACTGCATTCGCTCGCTGATCCCGATGCCCCGGATTGCCCGCAAGGAGGTCCGGATCGGCGCGCGCTACGTCGCCCTTGTGTTCCATGTCGAACACCCCCAGGCTCCAACACCGGAGGTTATCGAAATGGCCGTGGTCCGGAACGGGCCGGTACGGCAATGGCGATGACCTCGGCGGCGGACGGACGGCACGGCGCCGGCCCACCCCCGCTTCGGACCAGTCGCGCTTCGGGCCCCTGCTGCGCGGAACATTTTTCATGCTGTCGGCTTACCACCGCCTTGCAGACAATCGCTACCGCGAGCGCACCGGTCTCGACCTGGAGGATTTCGCCCCGGGCCAGCGTTTCCGCCACCGCCCCGGCGTCACGCTGAGCCAGCAGGACAACGCCGACGAGGCGCTGGAGACGCTGAACGCCGCGATGCTGCACTACGACGCGCACTATGCGGCGGCCACCGCCTGGGGACGGCCGCTGATGGTCAGCACGCTGGTGCTGCAACGAATCATCGGCATGGCGTCCAAGACCTACGGACATCGCCGCGCGATCCTGGGGTTCAGCGAGATCGCGCTGACCGCGCCGGTGTTCGGCGGCGACACGCTGTATGCCGAGAGCGAGGTGCTGGACAGCGAGACTGGGCCCGACGCGGACAGCGGCCCCGCCGCCAGCGGCATAGTCACCGCCCGGCTGCGCGCGGTGCGGCCCGACGGCAGCGCGATCGGCAGCTTCACCGGCCGGTTCGCGATCCTTCGTCGCGCCGCCTGGTCGGGTCCGGCAGCAGACCAGCCGCGCTTCGCCGCCTATCACCCGGCAGAAGATGGCGCGCTGGTCGAACAGACCGGGCTGTATTTCGATGATCTGCATCCCGGCGACAGTTTTGTGCACGCACCGCGCCGCAGCTTTGCACCCTCGGCTGTGCTGGCCCATGCCACGCGCGCGCTGGAACTGGCACCGCAGTACCATGATCTCGACTGGGCGGCGCGACACAATGACGGGAGGCTCGTCGTCAGCGAAACGTTCGTCATCGCCCAGGCGACCGCCGCCACCACGCGTACCTTCGGCCGCGTCGTTGCCAATCTTGGTTGGTACGACATCGAACTGCCGCAACCCGTCCATGCCGGCGATACGATCGAGGTGGAATCGACCATTCTGGAGACCCGCGCATCGCGCTCGCGCACCGGCGAGGGCATCGTATCGGTCGCCACCCACGCAAGAAACCAAATCGGCGAGACGGTTCTGACGTACCGGCGCAATCTGCTGGTCTATCGCCGGGCCGCCGCCAGCCCGTACGCGCGCGCCGGTTATTGAGCCGACCTAGCTCATGCTCATCCAGCGAATATCCTGCGCGTCACCGATCGGGCAGAAGCGGACGTCGTGCACGTTCGTGGTGAACGGGCCGAACCACTTGGTATTGTAGACGAACAGTCCGCCGGCATCCTCCACCAGGATGCGCGAGGCTTCCTCGTAGAGCGGGCGGCGTTCGTCGATGCTGGTCAGCGTCAGCGCCTTGTCGGTGAGTTCGTCGAATTTCGCGTTCTTGTAGAAACTGGCGTTGCCGGCGCCGATGTTGCGGCTGTTGTAGATCGCGCCGGTCCAGTTGTGCGGGTCGGCGAAATAGGCGCTGCGCCACAGCGGCACCAGATCGTGCATGCGGTCCTTGTCGGCCATCTTGCCGGAGATAACCGGCCAGGGCTCGCTGTTCAGCTTGACCTCGATGCCGATCTTGGCACAGCCGGCCTGCAGCAACTGCGCCGCCGCCTCGCTCTGATCAAAGCCGGCGAGCACGCCGATCTCCAGCGGGCGCATCGGTTCCTTGACCATCGCCAGGTGCTGCTTCGCCTTGTCGAGATCGAAGCTGTAGCCCGCAAGTTCCTTCGGTGCACCCCACATCGTATTCGGAATGATGCCGGCGTTGCGCGCGACCGAGCCGCCCAGGATGCTGTTGATGAACCCGTCATAGTCGAACGCGTGGCACAGCGCCTTGCGCAGATTCACGTCGGTCAGCGGCGGGCGCTGGTTGTGGAAAATGAAATACATCGTCCGCAGCGACTCTGCCTCGAGGATCTGCACGCTGCTCACGCCGCGCAACCGCTTGATCTGGTCCTGCGGCAGGTAGCCGTCGGTGGTGTTGAACTCACCCTTCTCCAGACCCAGCGAGCGACTGGCGGTTTCCAGCACCACGCGGAATTCCGTCTGGGTGATATTCGATTTGGCGAAACCGGCGAAATGCTGGTCGAACCGGTCGGCCTGGAAGCCGATCGCCGGATCGTAGCGGCGCAGCTTGAAGCCGCCGGACCCTGCTTCATTGCGCGCCAGCCAGCCAGCGCCCATGTCGGCGGACTTCTCGTTGGCGCGCAGCAGCTTGCTGTTCACCACCCAGAGTTCTGACAGGATGGCGGTGAACACGGCGAAGGGCTGGTTCAGCGTGAACTGCACGGTGTGTGCATCGAGTGCCTTGGTCTTGCCGGGATCGATCACGCCCTTGAATAGACCGTAGGCGCCCTGCTTCATCGCCAGGATGCGTTCCATGGAGAAGACGACATCGTCCGCGGTGATCAGGCTGCCGTCGTGGAACGTCGCGCCCGTCTTCATGCTGATAGTGTAGGTGACGCCATCCGGCGCGATGGCGATCTTGTCCGCCAGCCACAGGCTGAGCTTCGGCGGGTTGTCCACCCAGCGAACCAGGCAGTCGTACATATTCAGTCGCGAAGCGATGCGGCCGATGTCGAACACGACATGCGGGTCCAGCGTGTCATAGGGGCTGTTGTTGGCGGTGACGAAGCGCTTGCCGGCGTCAGCCCAGGTGCTGGCGGGAAAGCCCGAAGCCAACGCGGCCGCGCCGCTCAGTGTCAGCAGGCCGCGACGGCGCAAGCCAGGCACGCTCAACGTGCGCGGATCCATGATGTTGTCCCCTTTATTTGTCCCGGGCCTGGCCCTGGGCGGCATCCCTGTGAGGGCATCGTCGCTGCCCCGCGGCCGACCTGTCAAACATCACCGCGCGGGTGATTCCAGGTATTCCGCGAAGTAATCCTCCGGCGTGACGCGGCGGCTGATGATGCCCAGTGCGCGGGCCTGCTCGCTGAACACCTCGATTGTCGCGCGGTTCTTGTCGAATCCGTCGGCATGGAAGTCGGCGCCCATCAAGGCCTCGGTTTCCTCCAGCTCGGCATCCAGCCAGGGCGACACATAGGGAAACGAACGTTGCGCCTTGCCGAACGCGTCGGTGCTGCGGACGAACGCATCCGTCAGGCTGCGCGCGATCCATTTGTGCGCTTCCCAGACATTGCGCTTGAGCACGATCAGGTGCTGCGGCGGGAACATGCCGGTCGCGCGGAAATAGTCACGCTCGATCGCGCGGATGTCGGGGAACAGGCGGACGATCGGGCCGTCCACCGGATGATAGCGGAACGGACGCGGCGGGCTGTAGATCGCGTCCAGCTCGCCGTCGATCAGCATGTCCGACAACGATCGCTCCGGCGGGGCGGCGTGCACGCCCTCCGGCAGCTTATAGGCACGATTGCCGATGCGCGCGCCATCGACCTCACCGATCCACCAGTGGAGCTGATCCGGGTTCACGCCGATGAAATTCAGGAAATGGCGATACCAGATCGATCCGCTAGCGACCCAGTCGTACATGCCGACCCGCTTGCCGCGCAGATCCGCCGCGGTCTTCACGGTGCCGTCCTTGCGCACATAGAGATCGCGGCCGGTGAAGTTGCGCAGCGGAAACGCCGGCAGGGCGACCAGGCTGCGGTCGCCCTGGTCGATCCGGCGCAGATGTGCGCCCATCGAGGACTCGCCGCCATGCACCGCCGGGTCGCTCCCGGCGCGGGCCAGCATCTGCGCGCGGTCCGGCCAGGAGCCTTCGCGTCCCAGCAGCATCGTCAGGTCGATGCCGTCGGGGACCACGGCGTGCGTCGCCAACGGCATCAGGCGCGCGTAATCCGCGGCGGTCAGCGTGAGCGGCAGGTTGGTCATGGGCGCGCGTCCTTTCCATCGAGACTGACAAACAGGCTGCTTCGCTCAGCCGTCGAAGGCAAGGATCGACAGGCCGCCATTGGTGTCGGTCACGTAGATCCTGCCATCCGCCGCCACGAACACGTCGGTGGACTGCGTTACCAGTTCGGCACCGGGACGAATATCGACGATGCGCGCCGGCGGTGGCGGAATGAAATGCGCGACCTCCTTCGGCTCGTGCGCGGTGGCGATGTCGAACACGCGCACGCCGGCGTTGTGGTAGGTGGCGAAGATCAGCTCCTCGCTCTGGAACGAGCCGGGGCGGTTCTCGTGCAGATTGTGCGGGCCGAATTTTCCACCTTTGGCACAGAAATCCTCGCCCCGCGGCGTCGGCAGCGTGGCGATCGTTACCGGGTTGTCCGGCGCGCGCACGTCAAGCACCCAGGTGTAGGCAAGACCTTTGGTGCAGCGGTTGCTGGTTGCCTCGTCGGCCACCACCGCGAGGCCACGACCGGGCAACGGCAGCGGGGTGTGCGTGCCGCCGGCGAAGGGCGGCGCCCAGTTGCGGTGCGCGCGCAACTTCGGCGCGATGGGATCGCTCAGGTCCATGATGGTGAACCCGCCGTCGCGCCAGGCGGCATAGCCCAGATCGCCGGCGGTGATCATGTGGTGCAGCGCCCAACGCTGGCCGTCGGGCCAGGTGGGCGTTTCGCCACCGGCTCGATGCATTCCGGGGAACCACCAGCGGCCGACGATTTTCGGATTTGTCGGATCGGCTAGGTCGATCACCACCAGGATGTGGTCGATGAAGCCCTCGAAATGCGCCGACGCATAGGCATAGCGCCCGCCGACCCACCAGATGCGGTGCAGGCCGATCCCGTCCACCTGCATGAAACCGATTTCCCGAGGTGCCGCCGGATCGGTCAGGTCGAACACCCGCATGCCGGCGGCGAAGCCGCGATCGCGCCGGTCGAAACTGTCAGCCAGCGACTTGCCGAAATAGTCCTGCTGCTTTTCATATTGCTGCAGCGCCCAGACATTCGCGGCGTTGACCGCCAGCAGCAGGCCGTCATGCACCTGGATGTGACTGGCGCGCGTGTTCTTCGGGCAGGCAACGAAATTCACCGGGTTTGGCGCGCGCGGATCGGCGACATCGATGACGGTGATGCCGTCCGAGAACATGTGGCCGACATAGGCGTGGCCCTTGGCGACCATCACCTGCACGCCGTCGGGCCGTCCGCCCTGGTCGGTGTGACCCAATGGCCGGATGCGATGTGCGTTTGTCATGGCGACCTCCGGATGCGGCATTAGAGGATCGGACTATGGATGTTCGATCCAAGGCAAGAAAGCTCCACCGCGGAGGCCACGGACCACGCGGAGAAAGACATTGAATGAACTTCGCGCGAAGCGCCCAATCTTGTCTTCTTCGCGCGCTCCGCGTGCTCCGCGGTGGATCTTAACCTTCTTGCCCTCCGGCAGAATGCGGCGTCACCCTTCCGGCGGCGCGAGCACGTCCAGCGCCACGCCGCGCGACTCCGGACCAATCAGGCTGACCGTCCCGGCGGCGATCACCAGCACGCTTGCAACACTGACAAACACCGCGCCCGTGCCGTAACCGGTCTGGATCCACAGGATGGCGGGAATAATGAAAGCGGCGCCAAGCCGGCCGGCCCCCTGCGCCAGCCCGAACCCAGAGGCGCGCGCATTGGTCGGGAACACCTCGGAGGCAAAGATCTGCATCGAGTTGCCGGCCAACTGGATAAAGAAGATCATGCAGAAGCCGACCACCAACAGCATCGCGTTGGTATCCGCGTTGACGAAGCCTACCGCGAACACGCCGGCCATCACGAACGCGGTAATCGCCGTCCGCTTTCGCCCGAACCGTTCCAGCGCGAACATCATGAACGTGCTGGCGCAAGGGAAGGCCAACTGCATGCCGAAGGTGTAGGTCAGCGATTTGGTGATGGTCATTCCGCGATCGGCAATCATGCTCGGCAGCCAGGCGCCGAGGCCGAGCGCCACGCCGAAGAAGGCGACGAAGCAGACCATCCCCGCAATGACCCGGCCGCGATAGTGCCGGAATACCACGGCAATCGGGTCGCTGTGGCTATCGCTGGCGGCATCGGTGATCAGCGTCTCGCCTGGCGCGGGCCGCTTGATGCCCATGCGCTCGAGCAGGTCGAGTGCGCGGCTCCCTTGGCCATGCGTTGCCAGCCAGCGCGGTGATTCCGGCAGCGAGAATCGGAACAGGAATACGATCAGCGCGCACACTCCGATTGCGATCCAGCAGCCGCGCCAGCCGAGCGAGTCACGAAAGGCGAGGGCGAACAGCGTCGTCAACGGCCAGGAAAACGCCCCACCTACAAGTTGCACCCCGCCGATGAATCGCCCGCGGATGTTCTTCGGCGCATATTCCCCGGCGTAGGCGAAGCAGAGCGGCTGCTCCGCGCCGAGGCCTATTCCTGCGACGAAACGCAGCACCGCGAGCCAGATCCAGTTCGGCGAGAACGCCGCGGCGATCGTTGCCAGGCCGTAGAGCAGAAGGTTGAACTGGTAGACCGTCTTGCGTCCGAAACGGTCGGTGAACTCGCCCTGCGCAACGGTGCCGAGGAACAGGCCGAACAATGTGGCGCTCGCCACCGTAGCGATCTGCGGCGCGGTCGCGAACCCGCTGCGCGTCATGTCCGGGATCAGCGAGCCCAGGATCACGTAGTCGGCGACGTCGAAGAAATATCCAGCCGCGATCAAGGCAAAGACGCGGTAGTGGATTGGGCTTAACCGCGCATCGTCCATGGCCGCGCCGACGAATCCCTCGATCGATTGGGCCATGCGTGTTCTCTCCCCCCTGGGCCGACTGGCACGGCCTTGACCGAAGCGTCGCAGAGCGGCTCCGGTTACGTCAACCGTGGGCAGGTCGTTCTTTGGCGTTTTAGTTCGTGCCAGGCCGAGAAAGCAGCCGGTCCGCCGCATCCACGGCCGACATGCCCAGACCCACGCCGGCGTCCCGCGCCTGGTCGTTGACCAGCGAGATGCGCCCATCGTGATAGATGCTGCGTGGATCGCCGAGATCGGCCGACAGATGCGATACCGCGGCGCAGGGGATCCCCATCGCCTGCAGGATCGGCAGCCCGGCGACCGCCATGCGGTGGCGACCAAAGCCGCCGTCACTGCCGATGATTCCGGCCGGGTGGATGCCGTGGCGATGGATGTAGATTGTCATCGTCGTATCGACCGGCGTGCCCACGCAGAACACGTCGTGCGCACGCTCGCCGTGCACCAGGCTCATGCTCCAGCAGCCGAACACCCGGCTATCCTGGCCCGGCTGCAGCGGAAAGTCGGTGTCGGGCAAGCTGCCGCGGAGGTCGCGCGTGTGGCCGAGCGGGGCACGCAGCATCAGCGCGGCAGCCTCCGCGGTGCTCTGGCCGGGCTGCACGCCCAAGGCGGCGGCGCTGGGGTTCGCGCTGCTGATCACGCCGTCCGCCCAAACCGAGGCGCCGGCGCACATGTCGCAACTATAGACGCTGACCGCGGCGGCCGGCACGAGGTATTCGTCGGCCAATGGCAGACCGCCGATGCCGGAAGCGTTGCGGCCGATCCCCGCGTCGACGCCGATGAAGCCGCGGAAGCCACGGCGCAGAAGCTGCGTGGCGACCGGCGCAGCCATGTACGCGGCGTGCACCACCACGTCGCGCGGCGGATCGATCGGCACGTCTGACCGGTCGACCTCGCGCGGCGAGTCGATCACCACGACGCGGCCGTCGGCGGACTGCTGACCATAGAAGGCGCGGTTGCCAAATTCCAGAAGCGGAACGAATGCGGTCATTGTTGGCCCCTTCAGCGAAATCCCCGGCTTCGAAATCCCCCAGCTTCAGCGAAAGCCTACATCGTCAGGCCGTGTGTAACGATCGCGTCCCTGGCTGGACATACCGCCGACGCCATACTGTCGCTCTCGGCTGACACGGTCACCGCCGGCGGCGCTGGGGTCGTCGGCGGCGCTGGTCGCGCCACGCCGGGCGCGGTGTATAGTGTGGCACGGATCGTTTGGAGGGAAGTCAATGAGCGAAGAGATCGCAACCCTGGGTGGCGGCTGCTTCTGGTGCCTGGAGGCGGTGTTCAAGGAGCTGCGCGGCGTCACCGGCGTGCTGTCCGGCTACGCCGGCGGCCACGTCGTCAATCCCAGCTACAAGCAGGTGTGCAACGCCACGACCGGCCACGCCGAGGTGGTGCAGGTCCGCTTCGATCCCGCGCAGCTCGACTACGCCGACCTGCTGCGGGTGTTCTTCACGACGCATGACCCGACGACAAAGGACCGCCAGGGCAACGATGTCGGGCCGCAATACCGCTCGATGATCCTGACGCAGTCGGATGCACAGGAAGCCACCGCGACCGCCGTGATGCAGGAGATCGCGGCGGCCAAGCTGTGGCCGGCGCCGCTGGTGACCCAGATCGCGCCGTTGACCACATTCTATCCGGCCGAATCGGAGCATAACGATTACTTCGAGCGCAACCCCTGGAGCGGCTATTGCCAGGTGGTCATCGCGCCGAAGGTCGCCAAGTTCCGCAAGTCATTCAAGGACCGGCTGAGGCAGGTGGCGGCCGAGTAACGTCTCACTCGACGCGGGTCAGTCGCGGCACCAGCGCGGCGACCCGCTCGTTGCGTCGCCATAACAGCCCGACGCCGCCGACCACCACCAGCCCGCTCAACGCCGTCATATCGACGGCAACGAGCGGACCAAGCTGGCTGGCGAGCGTGCCGATCAGCAGGATGCCCAGCGGGCCCATGCCGATGCACACGGTCAGCAGCCCCATCAGGCGCGAACGCACATAGGGCGGCGCGTGCATGACGATCAGCGAGGTCTGCATGTTGGAGAATGCCGCGGAGCCGATCCCGCCCGTGGTCAGCAGCGCGAAGGCGACGGCGAAGCTGGGCGACAATGGCATCAGCGCAACGCACACGAGGAACAACAACGAGCCGCCGACCATCAGCACGCGGCCACTGCCGGGCGGATCGCCGCTGGCCAAGCGCAGGCCGCCAAGCAGCGCCCCGAACGCCTCGGCCGATGCCAGCAGGCCGACCAGCGCCGATGAGACCATGAAGTGTTGCCGGCCTATCGGTGCAATCAACGCGGCATAGGAGAAGCCGAGCAGATTCATTGCCATGGTGACCGAGAGTAAGCCGGCGATCACAACGTTCCTGCGCGCGAACGTCAGCCCCTCGGTCAGGTCGCGCGGCACCTGCGTGAGCACGATCCGATGCGTCGCCTGGCGGTAGCGCAGGCCGGCGCCGAGCAGGGCCGCGACCAGATACACCGCGGCGGACACCGCGAATGCCCCGGCCAACCCGGTGAACTGATACATCGCGCCGGCGGAGACCGGCCCGATCATCCGGGTCACCGAATTGGTTACGGTGTCGAGCGCCAGCGCGCGCGGCACCAGCTTCCCCTCCACGCACTCGCCCACCATGCGCCGCCGCGTCGCCATCTCGGTGGACCACACCGTGCCGGCGACCATCGCGGCCACGGCGACGTGCCACGGCCGCGCCACGCCGAGGCAGGCGAGCAACGCGACCGTTGCCGAGGCGCAAGCGGTAATGATCTGCCCGATTACCAGCACATGCTTGCGGTTAAGCGCTTCCGACATCACGCCGGCAAAGGCGCCGAGCAGGAACATCGGCATGGTGCGCGCCGCGGTCACCAGCGCCACCGCGAAGCCGGATCCCGTTACGTCCAGCGTGAAGAGCGCCGCAGCCAGCACCTCGAACGAGCGCATCGAATTGGCGCAGCCGCCGATCGCCCACAGGCGCATGAACGACGGCGCAGTCAGCAGCGCCCGGAAGCCGCTTCCGGGGGACGCACGAGGCGTGGGCAGAGCCGTCTCCTCCGTCTCGCCTGCCGGTTGCGGTGGCAGGTCGGGCTGGGCGCCGTCGGGCCGGGGCACGTGGACCGGCGCGTCGTCAGCCTATATGATGCCGCCAATTGCACCGTTCCGGCAAAGGGGAGCACCAAGCGATGAGCGACACCATGACGATGCCGCACTTCGATCGGTCGGCCGAAGACCTTGGCAACATCGTCGAGCTCGGCCACGTCAACGTGACCGTGCCGGACCAGACCAAGGCGACGGCCTTCTATCTGATGGGGCTGGGCCTGACGCGCGATCCGTATCTGATGGCGGGTCTGGAGAACATGTGGGTGAATGTCGGACGCGGGCAGTTCCATCTGCCGTCGCGCGCGCCGCAGGTGGTGCGCGGCACCACCGCGCTGGTGCTGCCGGATCTGGAGGCGTTGCTGAAGCGGCTGGATTACGTGAAGAAGTATCTCGAGGGGACGAAGTATAGTTTCCGCGAGGCGGGCGATGTGGTGGAGGCGACCTGCCCGTGGGGCAACCGTCTTCGCGTGCACGCGCCGGATCCGGCGCGATTCGGCCAGATGCGCGTGGGCATGCCGTATGTCGAGTTCGACGTGCCGGCGAAATCCGATCTGGCCGCGATGGCGCGGTTTTATCAGGAGATCCTGGGCGGCATTGCCGGGGTGGCGACGGACGAGCGCGGCGAGTATGCCTGGGCCAGCATGTCGGCGGTCAGCAAGGTGACCTACCGGCCGACCAAGAAGAAGCTGCCGGAGTATGACGGGCACCACATCCAGATCACGCTGGCTGACTTCTCCGGCCCGCACAAGAAGTTGATGGAGCGCGGGCTGATCAGCGAGGAGAGCGATCAGCACCAATACCGCTTCCTCGACATCGTCGATGTGGACAGCAACAAACCGATCTTCCGGATCGAGCACGAAACGCGCAGCATGCGGCATCCGATGTTCAACCGGACGTTTGTGAACCGTAATCCGGACATGAACAACCGCAACTTCGTGCCGGGGTATGAGGTCGGGATCTGGGCGCTGAACTGAGCGCGGAGTGGCGGCGATAGCCGTCCGAGCCGTGTGCCGGCCATGACGTAGCTCGAACGGAGAACAGCAATGCAGATCGGCGTGATCGGCCTCGGCCGGATGGGCGGCAACATCGTGCGGCGGCTGACGCGCGCGGGGCATTCCTGCGTTGTCTACGATGCCAACCAGGCAACCACGCAGGCATTGGGGGGCGAAGGCGCGACCCCGGCTGCGTCCGTCAAGGACCTGGTCGGGAAGCTGCACGAAACGCCGCGCACCGTGTGGGTGATGCTGCCGGCTGGCAAGATTACCGAAGCCACCGTCAACGAACTTGGCGGACTGCTGACCAAGGGCGACAACATCATCGACGGCGGCAACGCTTACTACAAGGACGATATCCGCCGTGGCAAGGCGATGGCGGCGACGGGCATCCACTATCTTGATTGCGGAACGTCCGGCGGAGTCTGGGGACTGCAACGCGGCTACTGTCTGATGATCGGCGGCGATGATGGCGCGGTGCGGCATCTCGATCCGATCTTCGCCGCGCTGGCGCCAAGCGTCGGCACGATCCCGCGGACGGACGGCCGCGAGGGGCGCGATCCGCGCGTCGAGAATGGCTATCTGCACGCCGGACCGACCGGCGCCGGGCATTTCGTAAAAATGATCCACAACGGCATCGAATACGGCATGATGCAGGCGATGGCGGAGGGATTCGACATCCTGCGCAATCGCGGATCCGACAAACTACCGGTGGACGAACGATTCGACCTGAATATCCCCGACATCGCCGAGGTCTGGCGGCGCGGGTCGGTGGTCACCTCGTGGCTGCTCGATCTGACGGCGGAGGCGCTGGCACGCGACGCGGACCTGGAGCACTTCTCCGGCAATGTCGAGGATTCCGGTGAGGGCCGCTGGACGGTCGAGGCGGCGATCGAGGAGGCGGTGCCGGCGGATGTTCTCGCGGCGTCATTGTTCACGCGCTTCCGCTCGCGCCAGGATCATACCTTTGCCGAAAAGATCCTATCGGCAATGCGGTTCGGCTTCGGCGGCCATGTCGAGCAGGATGCGAAGAAACCCGCATGACGGTTCTCGTGATGATGGGGGTCTCCGGCTCCGGCAAGACCACCATCGCAATGAAGCTCGCGGATCGCCTTGGCTGGCAGGTGCTTGAGGGGGACAAGCTCCACCCGCCGGCAAATATCGCGAAGATGAAGGCGGGGACACCGCTGGATGACGATGATCGCCGGCCGTGGCTGCACGCGATCGCCGTCGCGATCGACGACTGGCGGGCGAAAGGCGCATCCGGCCTGGTGGCGTGCTCGGCGCTGAAGGCAGCCTATCGCGACATCCTGATCGGCCCGCGGACGGATGTGGGGCTAGTCTATCTGCAGGGATCGCACGACCTGATCGCCAAGCGAATGGCGGCGCGGCACGGCCATTTCATGCCGACGGGCCTACTGGACAGTCAGTTCGCCACACTGGAGGAGCCGGGTGAGGCAGAACGACCGATCGTCGTGTCGATCGCGCCGGCGCCTGACGCGATTGTCGACGCGATCATTGAAAGGCTGCGACAGCGGGAGCTTATTCCATGACCGATAGCTTCGCGATCTATCCGAGCCTGAAGGACCGCGTGGTGTTCATCACCGGCGGCGCCAGTGGCATCGGCGCCGAGCATGTGCGCCAGTTCGCCGCGCAGGGCACGCATGTGGCGTTCGTCGATATCGCCGATGACGCAGCGGCGGAGGTGATGGGCTCGATCGAGCGTGCCGGTCACAAGGCGCCATTCTATCAGCATTGCGACCTGACCGACATTCCGGCGTTGCAACGCGCGATCGCGGCCGTGGCGCAGCGACTGGGACCGATCACGGTGCTGGTGAACAACGCCGCCAACGACCAGCGCCACAACTACGCCGACGTGACGGTGGCGTATTGGGATGAACGCCAGGCGGTCAATCTGCGCCATCAGTTCTTCGCCATCCAGGCGGTGGCGCCGATGATGCGCGCGGCGGGTGGCGGCTCAATCATCAATTTCGGCTCGATCTCCTGGCACGCCAACACCGGCGGCATGCCGGCCTACACCACGGCGAAGGCCGGCGTGGAGGGGCTGACCAAGGGCATGGCGCGCGATCTCGGCGGCGACAACATCAGGGTGAACTGCGTGATCCCCGGCTGGGTCATGACCGAGCGGCAGATCAAGCTGTGGCTGACGCCGGAGGGCGAGAAGAACCTGCTGCAGATGCAATGTCTAAAGGAGAAGCTGGTGGCCGCGGACCTGACGCGAATGGTGCTGTGGCTGGCGTCGGACGACAGCCGCCTGTGCACCAGCCAGTTGTGGGTGGTTGACGCCGGCCGGATGTAGCCCACCCCGCCCAGGTTTGGCTGCGGTAGCCGGGCACCCTCGAAGCCGCTAGATTCGCGGCGCAAACCGAAGGGGCAACGACCACCATGTGGGAACCAAGCCAGCGCTATCCCGATCCGGCCGTGCGCGTGCTGCATGCGGACTTCAACAAGTACCGCGTGCTGCTCGCTTCGATCGACAAACTCGCCGACGGCTGCCGCTGGTCGGAGGGCCCGGTGTGGTTCGGCGACGGCCGCTACGTGCTATGGAGCGACATCCCGAACAATCGCATTCTGAAATGGGAGGAGGAGACGGGCGCGGTCACCGCATTCCGCAAGCCGTCAAACAACGCCAACGGCAATACGCGCGATCGCCAGGGGCGGCTGGTGACCTGCGAGCACGACGCGCGGCGCGTCACGCGTACGGAGTATGATGGCAGCATCACGGTGCTGGCCGACACGTTCAACGGCAAGCAGCTCAATTCGCCGAACGACGTGGTGGTGAAGTCCGACGGCTCGGTGTGGTTCACCGATCCGCAGTTCGGCATCCTGGGCTACTACGAGGGTCACAAGGCCGAGTCGGAAACCGCGCCCGCGGTGTACCGGCTGGATGGCAAGACCGGCAAGCTGACCGTGATGGCCGACGACATTCCGGGTCCGAACGGGCTGGCATTCTCGCCGGATGAATCAAAACTCTATGTCGTCGCCTCGCGCGCCGCGCCGAACCGCTTGATCCTGAGCTACGACGTTACTGGTGGTGGAACAAAGCTGGGCAAGAGCAAGACGCTGATCGATGCGGGTCCGGGATCGCCGGACGGCTTCCGCGTCGATGTCGATGGCAACCTGTGGTGCGGCTGGGGGACGGGCGATGACGAGCTGGATGGCGTGCGCGTGTTTACGCAAGGTGGCGATCCGATCGGGCATATCGGCCTGCCGGAACGCTGCGCCAATCTTTGTTTCGGCGGACGCTACCGGAACAGATTGTTCATGGCGGCGAGCCACGGCCTGTATGCGCTGTATGTGAACACGCAGGGTGCGCCGGGCGGCTAAGCGTGTTCCAGCTTGCGGCCAACAAGACCTCGGTCCGCACGGAGTTGCTGGCGGGACTGACCACCTACCTGACGATGGCCTACATCGTGGTGGTCAACCCGGCGATCCTGGCGCCGTCGGGGATCGATCCGGGTGCGGCGTTTGTTGCGACCTGCATCGCCGCGGCCGTGGGATCAGCGGCGATGGGATTGTTCGCCAACCTGCCGCTGGCGTTGGCGCCGGG
Organism: Acetobacteraceae bacterium; assembly: GCA_003151425.1. GTDB lineage: Bacteria > Pseudomonadota > Alphaproteobacteria > Acetobacterales > Acetobacteraceae > Palsa-883. The sequence continues at coordinate 52,972 of PLXO01000084.1, read as the reverse complement.
CATGGGGCTGAACGCGTTCTTCACCTTCACCCTGGTGAAGGGCATGGGCGTGTCGTGGCAGGTGGCACTGGGCGTGGTGTTCCTGGCCGGCGTGCTGTTCCTGATCGTCAGCCTGCTGCGCGTGCGCGAGTGGCTGATCACCGCGATTCCGCTCCCGCTGAAGCTGGGCATCGGTGCGGGGATCGGGCTGTTCCTCGGCCTGATCGGGCTGGAGGATATGGGTGTGGTCGTTGCGGATCCGGCGACGCTGGTGACGCTCGGCCATCTGGGGCAGCCGCGCACGCTGCTGGCGCTGGTGGGGTTCCTGATCATGGCGGGGCTGGCGGCGCGCGGCGTGCGGGGGGCCATCCTGATCGGCATCATCGTCACCGCACTGCTGGGCGTGCCGTTCGGGCTGACAACCTTGCATGGCGTCGTTGCGGTACCGCCGTCGCTGACGCCGGTGTTCCTGAAGCTCGATATCGGCGGGGCGCTGTCGCAGGGGCTGATCGCCGCGGTGCTGACGCTGTTCCTGGTGGATGTGTTGGACAATGCGGGCACGCTGATCGCGACGACGCAGCGCGCCGGGCTGATGCGCCCCGACGGCACGGTACCGCGACTGCGCGAGGCGCTGCTGGCGGATAGCGGCGGGGCGGTCCTGGGCGCGCTGATCGGCACCAGCACGATTTGCAGCTATATCGAGAGCGCGGCGGGCATCCAGGCCGGCGGACGCACCGGGCTGACGGCGCTCGTGGTCGCGGCGCTGTTCCTGCTGACGCTGTTCTTCGCGCCGATCGCGACCGCGATCCCTGCGTTCGCCACGGCGCCGGCGCTGGTGATCGTTGCGTGCCTGATGATGCGCGCGCTGGGAGATATCGGCTGGGACGATGCGACGGATTACGTTCCGGCGGTGGTTGTTGCGCTGGCGATGCCGTTCACGTTTTCGATCACCACCGGGATAGGGCTGGGGTTTGTCGTTTACGTGGTGGTGAAGCTGGCGGCGGGGCGCGTGGCGGAGGTGCCGGGCGCGGCGTGGTTGATCGCCGCGCTGTCGGTGGCGAAGTTCGCTCTGGCGTAGGGGGGGTTGAGCGCTGCTTGTACCTCCCGCAAGCGCGGGTGAGGTGTGGTCCAACGGCGATTCCCGCCACGTGAACGCGGTCTAGCGTCGCGGCATGTAGGGCTCCTGCAATATCCGCTGCTCCTCCGCACTCAGCCGGACCGTCAGCGCATCGATCGCCTGATCGACATGCGCCGGTTGCGTGGCGCCGATGATCGGCGCCGTCACACCTGGCTGATGCAGCACCCAGGCGAGCGCCACCTGCGCAGGGCTTAGTCCTCGCGCCGCAGCCAGCTCCGTCACACGCTCCACCACCGCCTCGTCTGCCGGGCGACCATAGAGCTTGTAGGTGAAATCATCGGTTTTCGCTCGCTCGGTGCGCGAGGGATCGAGACGCCGCGTCCTCCCGCACAGAAATCCCCGTGCCATCGGGCTGTACGGGATCAGGCCGATACCCTGCGCGCGACAGAACGGCAGCAGCTCACGCTCGTCCTCGCGCCAGAGCAGGTTATAGTGGTTCTGTACCGAAACGAAGCGTGCCAGACCATTCCGCACGGTATGGAAATACGCCGTGGCGAACTGCCAGAACGGCATGTCGGTAATGCCGGCATACAGCACCTTGCCGGACCGTACCAGGTGATCGAAAGCCTCCGTCATCTCCTCCAGGTTCGTGGTCGGGTCCCAGATGTGAGTCTGGTAGATATCGATATGATCGGTGCGCAGCCGCCGCAGCGAGCGTTCAGCCGCATCGATGATGTGCTTGCGCGAGAAGCCCCGCGCGTTGGCGTCGCGCCCCATCGGATTGCCGACCTTGGTCGCGATCACCAATTCAGCACGATTGCCGTGCTCGGCCACCAGGGCGCCGACGATCTCCTCGCTGACACCCGCGGAATAATAATCGCAGGTATCGATGAAATTGATGCCGGCCTCGATTGCACGGCGGAATACTGCGCGACTTTGATCGAGATCCAACACCCAGGAGCGCCAGGACTTATCACCGAAGCCCATCGCGCCGAGCCCAAGCCGCGAAATCTTCAGCCCCGACCTGCCCAGTCTGACGGTGTCCATCGCGCCCTCTCGTTTCAGCCGACCGTCTTCCACAGCTCGCGGAATCGCGGGATTTCGTCCGGGATCCACTCGAATCCGCCGACCGTGGCGCGCAGCGCGGCATATTCCGCGCCGAAGATCAGCGGCACCATTGGCAGATCGCTGACGATCAGCCGCTGCGCCTCGCCGTACAGCCGCTGCCGCGTCGGGACGTCGTAGATCGTGCGCGCCTGGTCGAGCAGCGAGTCAACGCGATCGTTCTTATATTTCATCGTGTTGGCGAAACCCTTGCTGTGGAACAGGATATACAGCAGTCCGTCGGGGTCGGCGCGTTGTGTCCAGCGCGTCGGCGTCAGGTTCGTGGTGCCGGCGACCACGCGCGCATACCACTCGCTGCTGGCAACCGGTTGCAGCCGCAGCTTGATGCCCACCGCGCCAAGCTGCTCCTGCAGCAACTGGTTGATTTGCTGGAACACCGTCACCTGCGGCGTCGACAGTTCGTACTCGAAACCATTTGGGTAACCCGCCTCCGCCAGCAGTGCCTTGGCGTGCGCGGGATCGTACGGCGCGGATTTCACGGTGGGATCGTACCACCATAGTCCTTTCGGCGTCGGCCCATCGGACACGCTGCCCTGGCCGCGCATGGTGATCTCGTTCAACCGGTCGCGGTCGATCGCGTGGGCAAAGGCTTGGCGCAGTTTGGCATTGTCGAACGGCGCTGAATCGACGTGCCATTGCGAAAAATACCAGCGCCCAACCTTGATCGGTTTCAGTGTGATGCCGGCACGCGACTCGATGGGCCGGATATCGGTCGGCGTCAGTTCGCCGACATAATCGACCTCGCCGGTCAGTAGCCGCTGCACACCGATCACCGAGCCGGCCAGGTCATGCACCACGATGCGATCCAGATACGGCAATCCTGCCTGCCAGTAAGTAGGATTGCGCTCCAGCACGACCTGGCTGCCGCGCGTCCATTGCTTCAGCACGAACGCGCCGGTGCCCACCGGCTGGCTCGCAAATTCCGGACCGCGCTGCTTCCAGGCGGCGGGCGAGACCATGAAGCCCGGGCGCTCCCCCAGCAGGCTGAACAGCACCGGCGATGGCGCGATGAGGTTGAACGCGACGTGCAGCGGGTCGATCACGTCGACCGAGGCGACGATCGGCTCGAGCAACTGCCGCTGCGGCGAATTCACCGTCTTGTCCATGCGCTGGTCGATGTTCCATTTCACCGCGGCGGCGTCGAACTTTGTGCCGTCCTGGAACGTTACATCTTCCTGCAAGGTGAACACGATACATTTGCCATCCGACAAGGTCTCCCAGCTTGTCGCCAGCTCCGGGCGGATCGAGAAATCCGGCCCGTATCTCACCAGCGTGTCGAACACCAAATAGAGGACGTGGCGCTCGGTGAACTGCACCGAGAAAATCGGGTCATAGGTCTTGGCGTCGTTGTCCAGGCCGACATTCAGTGTGCCGCCGCGCGTGGGCGTCGCCGCCTGTGCCGTGCCGCCGGCGAGCAATGCCCCGGTCAGTCCCGCCAGTGCCTGGCGACGTCCCATTGGGACCGATTGCATCTCGTTCTCCCCTCGATTCATTTGAACGACGCACCGATGACGTAGAATCCCATCACGGTCAGGCTGACCGCCGCGCCTGGTGCCAGGCTCATCGCCGGGTTTATCGCCAGGTAGTCGTAGCCGGCGCGCACCATGCCGCCCCAGTCCGCTGCCGGCGGCGGGATCCCCAATCCAAGAAAGCTCAGACTGGCAGAAGTGAAAATCGCGAAGGACACGCTGATCGAGAACTGCGCCGCGACCACCGGCAGCACGCCTGGCCAGACATGGCGGCGGATGATCCACAGTTGCGTGCCGCCGGTCGCACGCGCTGCCTCGACGAATACCGTTTCGCGCAACGCCAGCGCCTGGCCGCGCACCAGGCGCGCGATCGGTGGCCACATCACCACGCCGAGCACCAGGATGAGATTGCGCAGATTGGCGCCGACCATTGCGGTGAAGATCAGCGCCAGCACCAGCCCGGGCAGCGCGATGAACAGGTCGATCAACGCGACCAGGGCGACGTCGATCCGCCCGCGCAGCGTGCCGGCCAGCAGCCCGATCGGCACGCCGATCAGCATGGCGACCAGCGCCGCGCCAAGGCCGATCGCCAGTGAGGCGCGCGCACCATAGATCACCCGGCTGAGCACGTCTCGACCCAGATCGTCGGTGCCAAGAAAATGCGTGGCCGAGGGCAGGACCAGCATGTCGATGCCTGAGCGATACGGGTCGCGCGGTGCCAGCACGGGCGCAGCCACCGCGATAGCGGCGATACCGGCGATGACCGCGATACCGATCCAGCGTCCGGGCCGCATCACGCGCGGCCGCATCATGATGCGTGCCGGATCTGCGGATTGGCGATCGTGTAGGCGATGTCCGCCAGCAGATTCATCAGCACTACGCCAACCACGATCAGCATGCCGATCGCCAGCATCACCGGGAAGTCGCGACCCTCGATCGAGGCGACGAACAGCCGGCCGGTCCCGGGCATCGAGAAGATCGTTTCGGTAACGACCGCGCCGCCGGTAAGCTGACCGATGGAGATGCCGACGAAGGTGATCACAGGCAGGATCGCGTTCGGCGCGGCATGGCGGAACGCCACGCGCCACTCGCTCAGTCCCCTGGCGCGGGCGACGCCGATGAACGGGCGTTGAATCACGTCCTGGTATTCGGCGCGGTAGACGATGCTGAACGCACCGAAATAGTACGCCGACAGCGTCAGCACCGGCATGACCATGTGCGCCAGATGCGCGCCCACGCCGTCCGACCATGGCACCCAGCCGGTCGAGGGCAGCAGGTCCAGTTGCACCGACAGCAGAAAAATCAGCGACACGCCCAGCATGAAGTTCGGCACGCTGATCCCGACCAGGTTCACAAGGGTGACGATTCGCCGCACCGGCGCGCGTGCTACCGGAATCGTATTGAAAAAGACCGCGGCGGCCACGGCCAGCGCGATCGACCAGACGGCCAGCTCCAGCGTGACCGGCACGCGCGTCGCGATCGCCTGCGCAACGCTCTGCTGGGTGGTGTAGGACCGGCCGAGATCGCCGGTCAGCGCGTCGCCGAGCCAGTGCAGATACTGGCTCAGCGCCGGCCGGTCGAAGCCGTACTGCGCGTTCAACGCGGCGATCGCCTGCGGGCTGGCGTCCTGGCCGAGCATCATGCCGGCGGGGCTGCCGAGCAGTTTGGTCACGCTGAAGAACAGCAGCGCGGAAACCGTGAGCGCCGTCAGCCCCATCAGCAGCACGCGGCGCACGATCAGCCTCAACATTGGCCAGCCTCGGCATCGGCTTGAACCATCCCCATCCTAGCGTCCCGCCAGTGTCGCCCACCGGTAGCGCTCACCGGTATTGCCCACCAGTATCGCGATGTCGGGCTGGCGCGTCTCCCTGAGCCGCAGTATGGTATACCAAACGACGATGCGTCTACTTGCCAGACTTGGCACAAGCTGGCCCCGGCACCCTCCGGCCCCGGCCGCACGAACGGAGACCCCGCATGCGCTTCGGATTGTTCCACAACCTGCACGACCTGACCAGGCAGCGCGACTACGGCGACCTGCTGGACGAGCTGCGCGATCTGGCAACGATCTGCGACGAGACCGACTTCGATGTGTTCTGGATGCCGGAGCACCATTTCAGTGTCTGGGGGCGCGAACTGCTGCCCAACCCGCTGATGGTGGCGGTCGATGTCGCGGCGCGCACCCGGCGCATCCGCATCGGCCTGGCCGCGGCGATCGTGACCTTCTGGCACCCGCTGCGCGCCGCCGAGGATATCGCGCTGCTCGACCAATTGACCGGCGGGCGCATCGAGGTCGGGTTCGGCCGCGGCAATTACGGACTGGAGGCGAGCAATCTCAACCCGGAGGCCAATCCGAACGACCAGGTCAAGAGCAAGGTCGTCTTTGACGAGGCGGTGTCGGTAATCAAGGCCGCACTGAGCCAGGAACGATTTTCCTTCAAGGGCGAAATCTACCAGTTCCCGGCACCGGATTTCCGCGCCGACCGGGCGCATTCGGTGAACGATCCGGCCTATGTCGACGCGGAGACCGGGGAACTGATCAAGCTGTCGATCTACCCGCGCGCGCGGCAGCAGCCGCTGCCGATGTGGGAGGTGGTGAACTCGCTCGACTCGATCCGGCACGCCGCGCACCAGGACCTGGGCATCATCATGTGGCGCCCACCGGTGGCAGCGTTGCGCGAACGGCTGCGCGTGTATCGCGACACGTTGCGCGAGGCGACAGGGAAGGACCTGAAGCTCGGTGCCCGCACGGCGATCATGCGCGATACGTTCGTCGCCGACAGCGAGGCGGAGGCAGTGCGCATCGCCGGCGGGCCGATGATGGACTCGCTGAATTTCTCTAACTGGCGCGGGCCAAGCGTGTATCTCAACCCGGGCGAGACGCTGTCGCCCAGCGACGAGGCCGCACTGAAAAAGCGGCTGACCTATGAGTTCGTGCGTGATCGCAGCACGTATTTCGGGCCGCCGGAGCAGATCGTGCAGCAGATCCTGCACCTGCACCGCGAGACCGGCATCGACGGCGTGGTGTTCAAGACCTCGTGGGCCGGTCTGCCCCACGCGGCGGCGCGCGAGAGCGTGCGCCGGCTCGGCACCGAGGTGATCCCGGCGATCCGCGCGGCGTTGCGGGCAGAGGCGGCGCCGGTCGCCGCGGAGTGACCACCGCGTCGTGCCGATCAAGTGGACTCGGCGAGCACGTCCAGCGCGAATCGGGCCGAACGCGCAACGAATGCGGCGCAGCGGCGCGCGGCGAGCATGGGCGCGCGCGCCTGCACCGCGGCGAAGATGCCGCGCAGCAGCGTGACGGTGCGCAGTTGCCGCGCGAGTGGCGCGCGCTGCGTGGTCAGGTGGCGCAGATAGGCGATGCGCGCGTTCAGCGTGTTGAGGATACGACGGGCGACCTCATTGCCGCTGCCGGCCAAGAGCACAGCGTAAAACGCGCCAAACGCATCGACGTAGGCGGCGGCATCAAGGTTACGGGCCGCCGCCTCTGCGTGCATGACGGCGGCGCCGAGTGCGGCGATCTGTGCAGCGGTGGCACGTTCGATGAACAGCCGCGCCATCGCCGGCTCCAGCGCCGCACGGACTTCGTAGATCTGGCGTGCCTCTTCCGCCGACACCGCGGCGACGGAGAAGACGCCGCGCCGGCCGCGCACCACCAGGCCCTCGGCGTCCAGCGACTGCAGGGCGGCGCGCACGCCAGTGCGGCTGACGCCAAGTTGGGTCACCAGGTCGCGCTCTACCAGGCGCGCGCCAGGTGCCAGGCGCAGCGTCAGGATTGCATCGCGCAACGTGCGCGTGCTGCGCTGCGCCCTGGTCGTCGTTTGCGTGACGATGGGGCGCGATTGGTTGGGGCTGTGGTCCATTTCGCCGCCGCTCCGCTGGCGCGATCGAGATGGTTTCGTAGGCCGATGTGGGCGCAGCAGGCAAGGTGAGGGAGGCAGAGCACGATGGATGCCAGGCTGGAACGGGTGGGTGCGCCGGCGCTGTTCTATCAGGTCGAGGGGCAAGGGTCGCCGGTGGTGCTGATCCACGGCGTCGGGGCCGACGGATCGAGCTGGGACGAAATCGCGCCGGCACTGACCTCGCGCTTCACAGTGATACGACTGGACCTGCGCGGGCATGGACGGTCGGGTCCTGTCGATGAAGCGCTGGCGCTGGAGGACTTTGCGCGCGACGTGCTGGATGTGCTGGATGCGGCCGGTGCGGCACGGGCCCATGTGGTCGGGTTTTCGCTAGGCGGCATGATCGCGCAGGCGTTGGCGCTGGATCATGCGGCGCGAGTGGACCGGCTGGTGCTGTTGAGCGCGGTCGCCGGGCGAACCGAGCACGAGCGCGCGCGGGTGCGGGACCGGCTGGAGATCCTGCGCACGCAAGGCATCGGCGCGATCACTGGCGCGGCGCAGGACCGGTGGTTCACGTCCGGTTTCATCGAGCGTCATCCGGATTTGGTGCGGGAGCGGATGGAACAGTTGCAGCGCAATCACGCGCCGTCCTATGCGGCGGCCTATACGGTGTTTTCCACCAGCGATCTCGGCGAGCGGCTGCACGGTATATGCGCGCCGACACTGGTGGCGACGGGTGAGCACGATGTCGGATCGAATACGCGCATGGCGCGGTTCATGCAGGCGCAGATTCCGGGGGCGGCGTTGCGGATCCTGCCGGAGTTGAAGCACAGCGTGCTGGTGGAGGCACCGGAGGCGATCGCGGCGATACTGCTGGAATTTTTGGCACCGTAGGGCGGAAAAGCGTAGCGCNNTGCGCTACGCTTTTCCGCCCTACGCGTTACGCATTGCGTCCGCCGTAGCGGCGCACCCGCAGATCGGCCTGCGCCTTGTGCGCGGCGAAGTTCTCTATCGCGCAGAGGCGGGAACAATATTCGCCGATCATAACGGTCGCGGACGGGCTGACCTCCTGGTAGGTGACGGTCTTGAGGAACTTGCCGACCCACAGCCCGCCGGTGTAGCGCGCGGCGCGCCTGGTCGGCAGCGTGTGGTTGGTGCCGATCACCTTGTCGCCGTAGGCGACGTTGGTCTCCTGGCCGAGGAACAGCGACCCGTAGTTGCGCATCCGGTCCAGAAACCAGCGCGGCTCGCGGGTCAGCACCTGCACATGCTCAGAAGCGATGCGGTCAGCTTCGGCCAGCATCTCCTCATTGGTGTCACACAGGATCACCTGGCCGTGGTCACGCCAGGCGACGGAGGCGATGGGCGCGGTTTCCAGCGTGTGCAGTTGGCGGGCGATCTCCGCCTCGATCCCTTCGGCGATACCGCTCGACGTGGTGATCAGCACCGCCGGCGACGTGGGGCCGTGTTCCGCCTGACCCAGCAGGTCGGTCGCGCACATCTCCACGTCGGTGGTGTCGTCGGCGATGATCAGCGTCTCGGTCGGCCCGGCCAGCAAATCGATGCCAACGCGGCCGAACAGTTGCCGTTTCGCTTCCGCGACGTACGCGTTGCCCGGACCCACCAGCATGTCGACCGGCGCGATCGAGGCAGTGCCAAGCGCCATCGCCGCCACCGCCTGGATGCCGCCGAGCAGATAGATTTCATCGGCGCCGCCGAGCGCCATCGCGGCGACGGTGGCTGCCGGCGGCTCGCCATTCAGCGGCGGGGTGCAGGCGATCACCCGTTGCACGCCGGCGACCTTGGCCGTCACCACGCTCATGTGCGCGCTGGCGACCATCGGGTAGCGACCGCCGGGGACGTAGCAGCCGACGCTGGCGACCGGGATGTTCTTGTGGCCGAGCCGCACGCCGGGCAGCGTTTCCACCTCGACGTCGCGCAGGGCGGCGCGCTGCACCTGCGCGAAATTCCGAATCTGCGCCTGGGCGAACTTGATGTCGTCGATCACCTGCGCGGGTAGGCTGGCGATCAGCGCATCGATCTGCTGGCGTGACAGACGAAAATCCTGCGGTTCCCATTTGTCGAATTTCACCGACAGCTCGCGCACCGCGATGTCACCGCGGGTCATGATGTCGTCGAGGATTGCCTCCACGGTCTGGCGAACCTGGCGATCGGCGGCGAAATTCTCGGCCTCACTCTTGCCGTGCTTCAGAATGCGGATCATTGCATGATCTCCATTATTCCGCGGTCCATCCGCCATCGACGACAACGCTCGACCCGGTGATCAGCGCCGCGGCGTCGGAGGCGAGGAACACCGTCGCGCCCATCAGATCTTCCACCTGGCCAAGCCGGCCCAGTTTGATCCGCCGCACGGTGTCGGCGAGGAATGCCTTGTCCTGCCAGAACGGCGCGGTCAACGGCGTTTCGATGTAGGTGGGGCCGATGGAATTCACCCTGATGCCGTGCGGCGCCAGGTCGATCGCCATCGCCTTGGTCAGTCCCTCGATGCCGTGCTTGGTGGCGCAATACACGGTGCGCCGTGCACCGCCGACATGCCCCATCTGCGAGGAAATGTGGATGATCGAGCCCTTGCGCCCTGCCTCCACCATGCGCCGTGCCACCGCCTGCGCAACGAAAATCGCGGCACGCAGATTGAGCGTCGCGATCGTGTCGTAATCGTCTTCCGTAACGTCCAGAAAATCGCGCGGTCGGTTGGTGCCGGCGTTGTTCACCAGGATGTCGAACACCGGCTGCGCCACGACGCAAGCGCGCACCGATGGCAGATCGGTCACGTCCAGCACGACGGCCTCGGCGCTGCCGCCGTCGGCACGGATCGCGGCGCTCGCAGCCTCGACCTCCGCCACGGTGCGTGCGGCGAGCACGACATGCGCACCAGCCTGCGCCAGCGCGGCGGCGAGGGCCAGACCGATGCCACGCCCGGCGCCCGTCACCAGCGCGCGCCGCCCATCCAGCCGGAACGACGGCGTGCGCGGCAGGTTCATGCGCAGCCCCGCGCCGGCTGCTCGTCTGAAACGCTCATGGCCGATGCCCGCTGCCGGCTGTCACGCGGGAAAGATCCGGCATGACGGGAAGACCCGGCTACTTCACCGACGAGAACGAGGTGGGCGCCAGGATCTCGTTGGTCACCTTGGCAACGATCGCGCCGTTCGCCTCGGTCTGCGCGCGCGCCGCCAGCCAGTCCGGATCGCTGCCGAACGCGGCCCATTTCTGCTCGCGCTCCGCCAGCGAGTTCCAGGACACCATGTAGTACAGAATCTGGTTGGACTCGCCGATCACCGTGGTCCAGAAGCCGGCCTGCTTGATGCCGTGCTTCTCCCACAGCTTCAGCGTGATGGTGTCGAACCGCTTCAGCAGGTCCGGCAGCCGGCCCGGCACGGCGTGATAGATTCGCAACTCATACAGCATGGTGTGTACCTCCCGGTCGAATCATGCGTCCATTGGCGGCAACCGGCAAGCGGTCGGGCACCGATTGAACACGACGCCGCGAATGGCAGCCGCCCTATTGCTGCCGCTTGGACGGTGCCTGTGGCGACCCAGGTCGATCGCCACTACCGCGCAATCCCATGCCCCACGGGTCCGCCGGATGGCGCGGCCACGGTGCATGGAGCAACCGCTTCGTCAGCGTCCCGGCGGCAACCGCGGCCAGAACGGCTGCGGCGAGCCATTTAGTACCCGGCTCGTACCAGTCGGTGCGAACCAGCAGCAGAAATACCACGGAAACCACAAACAGCATGCCGCCGGCGCGCAGTCCACGCCCCATGGCCAACACCGCCAGCACGACGAAAACCACATACATCGCGATCGCCGCGGCACGCACCACCTCGAACGCGCGCTGCGTCAGCGTGTCGATGAAATTGCTCAGCCACGCGACCCCGTCGGCGATGAACTGCTCGCACGCCGCGATGAAATGCTGTGGCCCGATCACATAGATCGCGAGCATCAGCACGATGCCGCCCAACCAGATCAGCGCGATGGTCCTGCGATCCATGATCATTGCGTTCGCGTCAGAACCGTTCCACCCAGGGACGCAGCTCCACCTCCCACGTCCAGGCGCTGCGCTTCTGGTTCAGCACCTGCCAATAGGTCTCGGCGATGTCGTCGGGATCCAGCAGGCTGTCGGGCTGGTCCGCGGGCACCTTGCGCGCCGCGCTGCGAATGCCGCCGTCGATGACGAAATGCGCGATGTGGATGCCCCGCGGGGAGAACTCGCGCGCCAGGCTCTGCGCCAGGCCGCGCAGCGCGAACTTGCCCATCGCGAAGGGGGCGGACTGCGCGTAGCCCTTCACGCTGGCCGAGGCGCCGGTGAACAGAATCGCGCCCGAGCCATTCGGCAGCATGCGTTTCAGTGCCTGCTGCGCGACCAGGAAGCCGCCGTAGGCACTGATGGCGATCACGCGGGCGACATCGGCGGGATCGAGTTCCACGAATGGGCCGCGTGCGCGGGCACTGGCGTTGTAGACGACGACGTCGGGTGGCTCGATGGCGTCAAACAGGCGCGCGATGTCGGTGGGCTGCGTGGCGTCGGTGGCGATCGATTTGGCGCCCGTTTCGCTGCACAGCGCTGCGAGTTTGCCGGTGTCGCGCGCCGCCAACGTGACGCTCAGGCCGTGCTTCACGAACAGGCGGGCAAGGGACGCGCTGAGGCCAGCGCCGGCGCCGACAATGAGGGCTGACTGCATGGTGTGTGACTTTCGCGGTGTTCGTTCGGCGTGTTCCAATGTGGCTTGGCTGCGGCCTCCGCCTCAAGACCTCGCGCGGGGTGCGACCAACGCGTGTGCCCCTGGGGGGCGATGGGTCTTGACCCGAAGGCCGCCGCCAAGCAAGCGGCAATCGTGCCATATATATGGCGAGGAGTGAGCACATTTGGGAGGGTCGGCGGAGTCGGCCGTACATGTGATCGGGGCGTCGGGGCGGTCGGGGCTGGCGCTGTGCCGCGTTTTGGCGGTCGATGGCATCGAGGTCGTTCCGGTGGTGCGCGATGCGGCGAAGTGGCGCGCGGGCGGTCTTGCGGGCGCGCCTTTGGTGGCGGACCTGACGGATGCGGCTGCGTTGCGAGCAGCGCTGCACGGGGCCGTGCGCATCGTGAGCTGCGCGCATGCACGGTTCGCGCCCGCCGTGCTGCAGGCCGGACCGGTTGACGCCCGCTATGTCTTCCTGGGCAGCACCCGCAAGTTCACGCGCTGGCCGGACGTGCACGGGCGTGGCGTGCAGGCCGGGGAGGCGGCGTTCCTGGCGTCCGGTCGTTCCGGCGTCATGCTGCACCCGACGATGATCTACGGCGCCCAGGGCGAGGACAACGTGCGGCGCCTCGCCACGCTGCTGCGCCGGTTGCCCGTCGTGCCGCTGCCCGGCGGCGGACGCGCGCTGGTGCAGCCGATCCATCAGGACGACCTGACACGCTGCATCCGGGCGGCGTTGGCGATCGCGTGGGACGGTGCGCACAGCCTGGTAGTCGCCGGGCCGAGCCCCCTGCCCTATGCGGATTTTGTTTGTGCCGTCGCGCTCGCGGCTGGGTTGGCCGGGCCGCGTATCATCGCGGTCCCCGCCTGGCCGATGATGGCCGCGGCGGCGCTGACCGCAGTGCTGCCATTGGTTCCCACGGTGCGGCCGGCCGAGATCCGCCGCTTGCTGGAAGATAAGGCGTTCGACATCGCGCCGATGATCGCCACGCTGGGCGTGCGGCCGATCACGCTGGCCGACGGCCTGGCAGGTACTTTCCGAGGAGGTTGATCTGCATCCTTGCTACGTAGATTCCGAAGAGATTGCGCTATATCAATGAGCGGAAAGATGGCGGCCTAATAGGCTGGCGCATCTACTGGGGATCGGGCAATCGATCTTGTTCCGGCCCCGGAAGACAGCAAGGAGCCGTGCCATGACCCAGCTCAACCGTGTCCCCCTGTCCACCCACGCGCCGATCAGCCCGCTGATGCTCTCGGATCACCTGCTGCGACTTGCCGAGGAGGCCGACAGCGCCGGCCTGCGCGGGACGGCGGAACATCTGCTGGATCTCGCCTCCGACGTGCTGGACGAGCCGGTGGTGTGGCGGACCGGCACGAACTGACGGAGGCCGGCATCACCGCCTCCGGGACCACGGTCACTGACCAGTCCGTGATGTCTTCGCCGCTGGCGGCTTGTTCGTTCGTGCCCCAAATTCCGCTCGCCGCTGCGCAAACTGGCGCGTTTTCGAGGCGACACGTTGCAGCCCGTGTTCGCCCTATTGCGACGGGATCAGCGGCACGCCGACGCTGCCGCAAACCGCGCTGCCGGCAAGGCCGAACGCGCAAGGCAACCCGAAGGTGATCGTCTGCAGGACCTTGATGGCCGGCACGCCCGCCTCGACGTGTATACCCGCGGCGACCGTCAGCACGCCGGGATCGGGTGGCAGCGGCCGCAGCGGCACCACGAGGAAATCCCTGCTCCTCGGGTAAATCTTGAAATCAGGGCGACTGAGAAATCTGGTGCCGTCGATGGTCAGGATGTTCGGGGCCAGGTAGAATGCGTTCCACGGCCCGGTACCACGAACGATCGCCGCCTCGTCGACGCGTTCCAGACTAGGGATGGCGACGCCGTCGGCGCTTGCCGGCGCAACGTCCGCATGCATCGGCGTCAAGCCGGCGCGCCAGCCGAACCCCAAAACGATCACGAGACCGGCCGCAGACGCAGCGCGCCATCGCGTCGCGCGGTCCGCAAGTCGCACGATCAGCAACAATGCGTAGAGGAGAAAGATCGGCTGGGTGACCTTGAAGTAATGATCGCTGTCTAAAAGCCAAAGGCTGAGAATATGCAGATCGCGATAGGCGAGCGTCAGCGCCATATGGGCCGCAAGCCAGGTCACCAGCAATACATGAACGCGCCGCGCGTCTCTGCCGAACCAACAGGCGGCCGCGCCGCCGACGCCGGCAATGATCCAGGGGAAACGCTCACTCAGGCCGCGATGCAGACTTGGCTCGAGGCGGTCCGTGCCGACGCCATCGAACAGCGGATGGCCGTCGATTACCAGGGAGACCCAGCGGAGCGGGAGCAGGCGGAATTCGAAGCCGATCTTGGCGGAAATATCGTAATAGGTGCCGGGTCCGAACCCGGATGTTGCGGCGATGACAGCGGCGGCCGTCCCCGACGCGGCTGCGGCGGCCAGCACCGCGGCAGCGACTACGCCGGCCGCGTAACGGATCGGCATGGCAAGCAGACCGGGCGTGACCGTGAGGGCGGCGGCGAAGGCGACCGGTGCCGCATCCGAGGGCCGGAAGAAAACTATTCCGCCGATGGCGCCCCCCGCGAATAGCGCGCGCCCGATGCCGGGATGCTCGGCCAGCCGCAACACCGCGACCAGCGCCGCGAGCGTCAAGGCCGCCGCCGGCGTGGTGGTCCATGGCACGATCCAGGTTCGCAGCGCCGGGATCGTGCTTTCGCTCACCACCAGGAACGCGCCGGCGCCCCACAAGGCGGCGTAGCGGTGTTGCGGGAACATCCGCCGTGCCAGCGCCGCGCAGGCGAACTGGCCCGTGAGCATGCACGCGAGATTGGGCAACAGAAAACGGTCATGCGGGGTCACCCACAGAAACGGCGCTGCCAGAAGCGAATAGCCGGGCGGATACCAGTGCCGCGCCGGCGTGAGATCCCACTCGGCCCAGGCGCGTGCGGCCTCGATATACTTCGACTGGTCGGCCCAGTCGCGCCAGCCGCCGGTCTCTGTTCCGTAGGAAGGCACGCCAAGGTAACGCGAATGCACGAACACAAAGATCGCGACCAGAACGAGCGCCAGGCCTGTAAGCCCGATCGGAACGACAAGCGATTGAGGGCGCGTCTCGGCGTACGTCATTCGCTGGCCAGCGCGTGTTTGGTCATGCGCGCAGCCCAGCCATGAGCCGCGCCGCATCCTCCACCGTGCGCAGCCAGGCATCCAGCTCGCGCTCCATCGGCTCCAGCAGCACGTGCTGCACGCCCGCTTCGGCGTAGGCGACGAGGTCGGTACGCATGCGGTCCTGTTGCGCGCCGTCCCAGCGTACGCGCAACGAGATGGTGAACGCCGGATCGGGGCGGCTGGCGCGCAGGCGCTGCACCATGGCAGGTGCTGCGTCCGGCGCGAGGCGGCTGCCGTGCCAGCCATCCAGCCGCAGGGCGCGCCGCAGCGCGGGCCCCGAGGAGCCGCCGATCCAGATCGGGATCGGCGCCACCGGGCGCGGCTGCATGCGCATTTCCTTGACTGTGGCGGGAATCCAACGAGTCGGGAAGCTGATCGGATCCTCGGTCCACACCGCGCGCATCAGCGCGATGCCCTCGTCCATGCGCCGGCCGCGTTCGTGGAAGGGCGCGCCGAGGGCGGCGAACTCCGCCTCCATCCAGCCGACGCCGGCGCCGAGGATGAGGCGGCCCTGCGACAGATTCTGCAACGTCGCGAGTTCCTTCGCCAACGGCAACGGATGGCGCATCGGCAGCACCAGCACTGACGTGCCGAGGCGGACCCGCCGGGTGAACGCGGCGGCCCAGGTGAGCGTCAGCACCGGGTCGTAGAAGGACGGCGACGGCGGATATGTGGCGTCCTTCGGCACGATGATGTGCTCGCTGACCCAGACATCGTCGAAGCCGAGCGCCTCGGCCTGCTGCGCGGCGCGACGGATCGAGTCCGGACCGGCCTTGCGGCCGATATGGGGTAGATGGATGCCAAGTTGCATCGCGCCGCCTTTCTGCTTGCGTGATTTCGCACAGTAGCGTGCGGGACTTGGAATGCCAGCGGCGAGACCTTGCCTCGGTCGGCGAATCGCACTAGCTGGCAACTTATTCCACGGAGCGAAGGCGATCGATGCGGATCAAGGCGCTTGTCGCGACGCGCGCCGGCTACACCGCAACCTGCGTTGTCGCGGCCATCGTCACGACGCTGGTATTTGCGTTTCGGCGCGGCCAGGACGTCAACTGGGACCAGCTCAACTACCACCTTAGCGTTCCGTTCCTGCTGTTGCAGGGAACTTTTTGGGACAGCATCGCGCCGGCCGGCATCCAGACGTATCTGAATCCGCTGGTTCTGATTTCGCAATATCTCGTCATTCGAGCCCTGCCGCCGCTAGCGGCCGTGACGACGATCGACGTGGCGCAAGCCATGGCATTCGTCATCGCTGGGCGGATCTGCCTGCGCATCGCCGGTCCCGACCCGGGCGAAGGCGGCTATGCCGGCGCCTTTCTCGGCTTTGTGCTCTGCGTCGCCAGTCCGATGGCGCTGTCGGAAGCGGGCACCACGATCGTCGACCTGATCACTGCGGTGCCGGTGCTGCTCGCCTATCTTCTGCTGCTGACGCGCGACGATGCGTCCGCGCCGCGCCATGCCTGCGTGGCCGCCGGCCTTCTGCTCGGCTTGGCCGCCGGGCTCAAGGTGTCGAACATGGTCTTTGCGATCGGCGCGCCGGCGTTCTTCCTGACGGGTCCCGCGCATCCGCGCCGGCGTGCCTCCGGCGCGGCACAGCTCGTGCTTGGCGGTGTGGTCGGATTTATGATTATCGCAGGCTGGTGGCATCTCGCACTGTGGCGCCGCTTCCACAATCCGGTATTTCCCTACTTCAACAATATTTTCCGTTCACCGGATTCTCCGCCGGTGGCGATGCGCGACAAGAACTTCGTAACGCATTCGCCATGGTCTATGCTGACCTACCCGTATTACTGGCTGGTCGGCGGCAGCACGACGCCGATCCGGTTGTCCCCCGCCAGCGAGACCGACCCCAAGGACGCGCGCTTCGCTTTCGCGCTGGCCGGCGCGCTCGCGGTGTTGGCGCTCGCCCCGTTCCGCAAGCGGCGTTTGGCCGTGCTCGCCCGGCCGGAGACCGGCCTACTGCTGGCTTGCGCAATCGACTACCCGGTGTGGCTGTACACGTTCGGAATCCACCGCTATATGGTCCCGCTTGAGATCCTGTGCGGCGCGGTGGTGCTGGTGCTGGCGGATTGGATTGGCACGGGACTTTGGCGCGCGCGACTGCTGCTTGTGCTCGTCGTCCTGGACTTGGCGCGTGTGCATGTCGGGACCTGGCAGCGACTGCCGTGGCAGGATCACTGGCGCACGATCGCCACCGAGCCCTTGGTCCTGCCCGGAAAGCCGTTGGTCTTCCTCACCTTCGCGCCCAGCGCTTTCCTGGCTCTCAGTCTACCTGCGGAAGCGCGCTACGTCGACATTGGCTGCGGCGAAATCGATTTGTGCGCAGCAGATACGACGCTGACCCGACAGCTCCGGGCCGATCTGGATGCCGTGCCGCAGTTTTCGCTCTACGCGGTGATACCTGATGGACATCCCCCCCGGATAATAGGCCTCACGGCCTATAAATTGCGCCTCGGCGAGCAATGTCGGCGGTTCGCGGTGGCGGCGAAGGTGTACCTGATTTGCGACGTTCTCCGGTAGCCGCCGCACATGCCGGCGATGGGTTTTACCAGGGTCTGCAATTGCGGGGGTGTTGAAATGCCCGCTACAGCCTGCATCCGGCTCGGCGCCAATCGCGCACAGGTCGATGCAGGCGTCACGCGGCGACTGGTGTACGTCGCGCCACCTAACGTCGTCAACGACCGGCACACATAAACGCGCTCGACAACCTGGAGCAGCCAGGATGTTGCAGCAAAGCCGTCCGCAGCGATGCCTCGGCTGGCGTGTCGTTCAGCACGATCGTCATCGTTCCGAGCGTGTCCAGTTGCGCCTGCGCTGCCTGTCGTTCGCTGGCGCAGCGGGCGGTCAGCGCCTCGATATCCGTCGCCGTCATGCGCGAGTTCCGCACGGCGTTGGTTGGTCGTGCGAAGCGTGACACCAGCACCTGCAGATCGTCGAGCTCGTCGATAGCCACGTCGCGCGCGTCCGGATCCATGGGTTCGGCATACGCACAGAGATAGGTTGGCACGAACGTCACGCGATTGGCCTGAGCCGCGGCAGCAAGAATGGCATTCCGGTCCGGCAGCCGTTCCGGCTGGGCCAACGCGGCGTGGCGCAGGCGGTTCCAGAGCGGCACCGTATCATAGACTTGCAGGCCGAATGCCACGAGGAGCAATATCAAAGCGATCCGGGGCGGGTAGGCTTTCCATACGCCCGCGATTGCCAGCAGGCTGACCAGATAGATCACCGGCCAGGCAAATCGCGACGACGCCTGAAAGCTGCTGATGATCAGTGCGGTGGCCGAGGGCTGTACGGCGAGAGAAACGATCCAAACCAGCATGACGAGACCGATAAAACGAAGGAATCGGACCTTCCGCCATTGCCACGCCCGCAGAACGACCAGCACCGCGAGCGCGCCCAGCAGCACTGCGTAGAGACCGATTCGGACATAATCCACCGGGTCAAGCAGGCCGAGCAGCATGTGCAGCGTGCCGCCATGTCCAGCACCATCAAGTACCGCCTGGCGTACACGCTCCGGTCCGATTCCGAGGATCAATACCGGTCCGATACGCACGGCATAGGTGACGGCGAAGACGATCAGCAAACCGCAGATGATGATGCTTGGCAGATGCGTTCGCGCCATCGCACCAAGCTGGCGCCACGAGCGGACCAGCGCGGCGATGAGCAACAGAAATATCCCGCCGCCAAGCCAGGCGAAATCCTCGCCGTTCCGGTCAAGGGGCAGGGTGGCGCTGCCGAAAATGCCGCTCGGCGCGGGAAAAAACGGCGCGGCGAGATCGAGCGGCCACTGACCATAGGGTTTCATCGGGATCGGGCCGAGCGCAAAATAGCCGCAGGCCCACATGACCGCGCCGATCACCAGCGCCATCGTCGCAAGCTGCGTTAGCGCGGCGGGAATCGTCAGTCGCTCCGTCCACAGTCCTTGCAACAGGCTGGCCAGCATGATCGCGAACACCATCGCGAAGAGATAGATATGCACCATCAGCGCAACGACAAGGAGAGGTAGATGGTACAGGATGACCACGCGGCGCGAACTCTCGCGTGCCAGATGCAGATGCACCGCCAGTCCCAGCAACAGCAGGAACTGCGCGCAGAGTGCGGCATGACCGAATCGGAACAGCAGAACCGGCGTAAACACGGCGATGAGTCCGCCGAGGATGAGCGCCGCCACATTCCGCACGCCAAGTGCGTAAAGACCGATCGCGCAGGCCGGACCCTGCAGCAGGTAGCAGAGGAAAATCCATATCGGCAGATAAGGACGCAAGTAGCCGTACCAATCGCGCACCAGCTTCGCCACCAGCGCCGCGATCGGAATGCTGTCGGTCAGGCCGATATTCGTTCCGGGCGGCAGACCAAGGTCTGGAACAATCAGCAGAGGCCAGCGCCAGGCATCCGCTATGAAATAGCGCCCGCCGATGATGTGCTGGGCGTAGTCGCCTTTCGGGTAGCGCCAGAACGCGTCTCCGCCGTCGAGAAAGCCGAGCGGAAAAGTGACGATCGCCAATGCAGCGACCATCACCAGCAACGTCACGCAGGCGAACGCCAGGCGCGCGCGATCTGATCCAGAATTTTCCATTTGAGCCAGCTTACATGGCGACGAAGATGGTGAAAAGGGCTGAGCTGAATGTCGTCCCCCCATATAGTCTCTGCGCTGTCATACCGGGTGGTTCCACCATCTCCACGCAACCGGTTTCACGGCCTATGGATTCCGTCTCAGCACGCAGTGCCAGAAACTCGCCGTCGCCAGAGACGGTGTTCCTGAACTGCGACCTGCTGCGGTCGTCGACGGGGCCGCCTCGACCACCATCAAGACGTCACCTCGAAGTCGCACGCAAAGGCGGGATCATCACTCGCCCGGGAACCACCCGCCGGGTTCGCGGTCCTACGTCAACCGACCGGGGGTAACCGACTATTTTTTGGAAACTGAACGCGGTCAATCCTGAGCGTAATCAACAATATCGTGATCGCATTGGCGAATTCCCCCGCGTGAAGTTGACCAAGAAAGCGATAAAGGAAATTTGCCAGGATCGGAATCAGCGGTACCGGCGCGTAGCGTCGATAGAATAGAAGCGCGCCATCGTTAAAATAGCGGATGGCGTCGCGCCCTGCCTTGCGGGCGCTGGAAGACACCGCATGCCGGACATGGCTCTTTTCCGCGATCGCAAGCCGCCAGCCGGCGGCACGCAGCCGAAAGCGCAGATCGGTATCCTCCCAGTAAAGAAAGAATCTCTCGTCGAAGTCGCCGACCGCGGCCAGAGCATCGAGGCGAAGAAGGAGAGATGCCCCCGACAGATACTGTATTTCATGCACGTTACAGCTACGGCGGACCTGGCCGGTACGGAAATCGATTACACCGCCGTTATAACCCTCAGCAAGGTCTGGATCTGCGGTTTCGTGCATCAGCGAGCCCACGGCAGCCAGCCGAGGATCTCCGAGCGCCACCTGGAGAAGTGCGGATAGCGCGCCGGCCTCGGGGCGCGCGTCGTTGTTCAACAACCAGACGAAGTGCGCACCTTCGGCCCGAGCTCGTGCAATTCCAAGATTACAGCCGCCGCCGAAGCCGAGGTTGACCGGGCTTTCGATGAGGATATCAAGGTTGGACGCTTCACGCAGCGTAGCCGCGGAGGCATCGCCCGAACCATTCTCGATGACGATCGAAAGCGGCCGCGGCGCTTCCAATGCGTTGATGGCGGCAAGGCAGCCGATGGTATCGTCCGCGCCGCGCCAATTCACCAGCACGACCGCCACTTCATGATTGCTCATCGTCGTCCAAGCATCCACATTACCCGGCGATAGAGACGTGAATTCAAGACAGTGTTCTGCCAAACCGCGGTTAACACCATAGGCATTACGAGAAAGATTGCAAGACCCGCGCGCAAGTGCAGACGCAAATGTGGGTATACAGAGCCGAGCCCCCTACGGGCGAGTGCCAGCCGTTCGCAATTTCGTGCGGCCACAGCGGACTGGACAGCGTTATCCTGGCGCAGGCAGGTTATCCGCTGATCCGTAAACCGACCTCGTAGCGCGGTATAGTCGTCGGTCGAACCGTCATCAACGATGATGAGCTTAAAGTTCGGGTGCGTCTGGGCGATCGCGCTTTCGATCGCGAGTGCCAGGTATTCGGGGTTGCTCGACAACGCGTTGAACGCCGGCAGCACTACCGTGACCAGATCGGCTGTTTCGCCTCGCAAGGTTTCAGACATGGCGCGGGCGAAAACCGATCATGGTAAAAACCTCGGCTTCATCCGACACGCCGCTGAAACGCCATTTCGCGTTCACGCCGGCGGCTATGATTTCTGGTGGTGGTGTCGGAGCATTCGCGGCTGCCGGATCGATCCGCAAGGCGATCATCCAGCCGGCGGCAAAGAGCGACGGTGCCGGGTTCTCCTGCGGCAGCCTTGCGATATCGACGAAGCCGGCGGTTTGCAATACCGCGCGCAGAGCGTCCGGCGTGAACATAACAAGATGGCGTGGTGGCTCCAGCAGACGTGAGTCGGCGCCGAACCGCGCGTGCGAGGCGCCATTCAGATTTGGCACCTGCGGCCAGACTCGACCACCTGGCACCATAGTCGAAAAAATCTCCCGTAAGGCCGATATCGGATCGTGCACATGCTCCAGCACATGGTTCAGCGTCACCTGCGTGAAGCGCTGGTCCTTCAGTCCCATGCCCGGCAGTGGAGCGGTATGGATTGTGATGCCGCGCGCAGCCGCCCGCGCGACCGCCACTGCATCGAGTTCGGTTCCCTCGACTTCAAAACCCAACCGATCGCGTGCAAGGAGTAAAAAACCGCCATTCCCGCAACCAACATCCAGCAGCCGATCGCCGGGGTGAGGTGCGGGGAGATGGCGTACCATCTCGGCACCGTCGCGCGCCTTGTCCGGACGGAGCGCGAAGGCCTCGCGACCAAGAGGCAACGCCGGACGTAACCGATAGCCGAAACGCGCATTGAAAAAATCATTCAGAGCAGCGCGTTTCAGTCGCGCCAACAGGCCAAGACGTTCTGTTGCCGGTGCCTCTGGCAGGGCCTGATCATGTGTGTAGTAGGTACTGTAGGCTCGGCCGATGGAAGCTCGTGTCGGTCGCGGGTCGAGATAGCCTGCGCCGCAGCCATCACAGCGCCAAAGCTGCCAAGTGCCGGGTGCCGCAAAAAAATGCGATCCACCAAGTCACCGTGCAGCAGGCTGCGCTTTGTGCTCGTGCATAACGGGCATGCCCCGATGGTTTCGATATCCTGGGCGGGCCAGACATTATCGTTCACGTGCTCAAGACTCCGTTCATTTCTAGCCGGCACGTTACTGCGACTGGGCTGGCTCTGACTCTGCAGGACGCGACTTGTTGTTGATGACTGGCTACGTCCTCTGGGATGCAGCTCAGTCGATTTCCGCAGCCTGGCGAGGGCGCCGGGTGGTCATTCGGTATCCTACAATACCTCGGTCTAACGGCAAGAGAAAATCGAGAGAGTGGTTGAGCGCTTGCCGGGCCGCTTCGCGCGCGGTTGAACACGCTCACCACACGCGACGCAGGCAGTGCGACGGGGTCAGTCAACGCGTTGGCCATGAGCGACTTCAACATCGCTGACCAACAGGCGCGGCCGTCGATAGGCGGTCACCGTCATGGTCCGCACCGTGCGGCCTCCCGTTCTATCAGCCTCCACGGCCCGGTCAGGACACCAAAGTGCCCGCCGCCGCACAGATCGTCATCAAGGTGCCGCCAGGACGCCGCGAAAGCAGTCGAGCACGAAGGCGGGATCATAGCTCGTCAGCGAACCGCCCGCCGGGTTCGCGGTTTCCCGATAGCTGCCCTTCGGGGCCAGCAACAGACGCGTTGCCGGAATCCGCGGATACAAATGCTGCGAGACCACGAAGGTATTCGCATACACATACTGGTGGATCGACTCGTCGTAGAAGGTGTGCAGTCCAAGATTGCGAATGCCAAGCGCGGCCGAAATCGCCCACAGCACCGAATTTACGCTGATGATATGCAACGGCATCGGATCGGTCGCCAGCGCCCGGAGAATCTCGATGCTGTCACTCACCGATATCTCGTTTATGTCGATGCCGATATAGCCCGCCGCCGCCACATCCAGTCGCGAAAAACCGATGACGAAGCGCCCCTGCTCGAGCAGGCCGCGCACCATTCCGGCCGCGTTCGGATAGACGTAGCCCGACGAGCGCACGTCGAAGTGGCAGCAGACGATCCCGCTCGCCTGGAATGCGCGTGCTTCCGCGCGAATCTTGTCCAGCACCGCTTGGGCCCGGGCGGACAAATCCTGCCGAGGCACCAGCGGCACCGGCACCGGCCAGGGCGGCGGAAGCCCGAAGGTATCGAACAGGCTCGTCACACGGTGCGGCACGATCGGGTCCAGGTCATACAGCACCGGCAGCATCAGGAAATGCTCGGGCACGTCCTGCAACGCGGCGCTATAGTCATAGTTCTTCCAGAACGATGCGACGCGTCCGCGATCGGTCACGTGCCGACCCTGATAGCGGAACGTCCTGGCAATGCATGGATTCGCTTCGAGCTGCGCGGCCACCAGCGGCGAGTTGACCTGGTCCAGCGAGGTCGAGGCGTAGGCGTAAAGTGGCAGCTCCGGATAGGTGGCGCGCAGGGCCGGCAGCAGCGGCGTGGCCATCAGGTAGTCCCCGAGACCCATGAAAAACACCAGCGCCAGGCCATCCACCCGCCTCGCCGCGCGCGCCCGCTCGATATTGTAATGGACATGTGTGCCGGCGGCGCTGAAGAATTCGCCCTGCTGCTCGACGATAAGCCGCCGGCGCAACGCCCGCATGCGACCGGAGAGCGCCACGGCGAAGGCGAGACGGTTCGCCCGGTCAAGCAGCGTCCCGGGCGGGGCCGTGTGCAGCCCAACCCGGAAATAGAGGCGCTTCAGCTTTTGCAGACTATCCATCCATGGGTCCGAATCGGTTGGCCGCCGCGAGGTGCGGGGAATTGAAGGCACGCCACGATGGCTGCGCTTCATACAAGCGGCTTAGGCGGTTGTTAACCTGATCCATGGCTTGCTCCTGCAAATCAATGGCTGGTGCAAAAATGTCTGCGCAGAACCAACCGAGGCAAAACGCACTCGGGACACAAATCGGCCTCCTGCTCGGCGCCGATGGCGTGACCGGACGGCGCAGCGGCGTCGGCCGGGTGACGCTGGAGATGGCACGGACCCTGCGCGACCCCGCCAGGCACGTCGACATGGCGCTGCTGATCGGCGATTCCGTGGCGCCGCCGGACCTGCTGGATCGCGCAACGGAGAGCACCACTACGCCGTCCGGTCCTCTGCGTGCGGTGCTGGCACGCGCCCGCGCGGTGGCCAGCCGCAGCGCGACCGTAGTCGCGCTGCATGGCTGGCGGCTGCGTCGGCGGCTCGACTATGCGGCACGTGACATGGCGCGGCGGATCGGTGGCGGCATCGTCTATCATGAATCCAATATGATCGCCCGCCCGTTCGACGGCGCGACCGTGGTGATGGTGCACGACCTGTCCTGGCGCGCCCATCCGGCCCTGCATGCGCCCGAGAAGGTAAGCTGGATCGAGCGGCGACTGCCAGCGACGCTGCGCCAGGCTACGCGGTTCGTCAGCGTCTCCGACTTCACGGCGCGCACGATGGTGACGGAGCTCGGTATCGACCGCGCGCGGATCGACGTCGTCTCGCCTGGGGTGTCGCCGATGTTCCGACCGATGGACGCGCGCGACGCGGCACCGGTGCTGGCACGTCACCGGCTGGCGGATCGATCCTATGTGCTTGCCGTCTCCACGATCGAGCCGCGCAAGAATTTCGACCGGCTGCTGGCGGCGCACGCACGCCTGCCCCAGGCATTGCGCGCGCGCACGCCGCTGGTGATCGCCGGTGGGCGGGGCTGGGGCCGCGCGCTCGACGACGATCTGGCGGCGCGCGCGCAGCGGGACGGATCGTTACGGTTGCTCGGCCATGTTCCGGATGCCGAGCTCGTGGCGCTGTATGCGCGCGCCGCGGTTGTTGCGTATCCGAGTCTGTATGAGGGGTTTGGATTGCCGGTAGTGGAAGCGATGGCCTGCGGCACGCCGGTGGTGACCTCCGGGAGTACGGCGCTGCGCGACACCGCCGGGGATGCCGCGCTGCTGGTGGACCCGCTGGACACCGACGCGATCGCCGTGGCGTTGCGCCGCGCGCTGGAGGATGATGAGCTGGCGGTGGCGTTGCGCGCGCGCGGGCTGGCGCATGCCGCACGATTCACCTGGGACCGGACGGCAACCGGAATGATCGAGAGCTGGCGGACCGCGCTGGCGGCGTAGGGGCGGGGGCTGCGGGAAACCACCGCTCCGACGGCCGCGCCAAACTGAAGCAAAGGTTTGGCGGAAGATCCTACCGGCCAAGCAAGAAGTCGATGATCAGATCGCGTCCCGCGCTGAACATGTCCACACCGGTGGAGGTCGCGCAGCCGATTGCGCGCGCCGCTTCGAGCAGCTTCGTCACCTCCGGCACGGTGATCACGTCGCCCACGGTCATAGCCGGCGTCAGGCTCGCAGTCTGCACCGGCGGCGGATCGTCGGCGCGCATGCCGGCGGGTGTGGCGTTGACGATAATATCGAAGCCGGTCGGATCGGAGGATCCCTCTATCAACCGTCCCGCCACCAGCCGGCCCGCGCCATCACGTGCGAGGCGGGCCTGCAGGGCGTCGCGGCGCGGCATATCGGCATCGTGGATGGCGAGCACGGCGACGCCCGCATCCAACAGGGCGAGTGCGATCGCCGCACCCGCGCCGCCGGCGCCGACCAGCAGTGCGCGCTGGCCGGCCGGCTCGCAGCCGGCGCCGCGCAACGCCGTGACGAAGGCGATCCCGTCGAGCATGTCCGCGTGCCACGTGCCGTCCTGGTTGCGGCGCAGCACATTGGCCGCGCCCAGCAGCGTCGCGCGCGGCGTCGCGGTGGCGGCGTGGCGGAAGGCGGCGAATTTGTGCGGCACGGTCGCCAACATCGCATCGACATTGCGCGCCAGGGACAGGCCGTCGAGACAGGCATCGACGTCGCTGGTGCCAACGTGGACCGGCATCACATAGGCGTTGACGCCGCGTGCCTGTAGCGCCGCGGTGATGCCGGACGGCGATTTCACCTGCGCGATGGGGTCGCCGACGATGGGGATCAGCCGCGTGGCGCCGTCGGGCGGTCTTAGCCCCGAATACGCAACGACCGAGTGCGTAACGACCGGGTGCGTAACGACCGAGTGCGTAACGTCCAGGTTCGAAATGTCCGGGTTCGGAACGAGCGTCATGGCACGACCGTCAGCTTGCTGCCGACCGTCAGGCCGAGCACCGCATCGGCGCGTCCGCTGCCTAAATCGGTGAACAGCGCGATCAGCTTGCGTGCATCTTGCGCAGTGCGCCGGCGCGCGCCGTCGCACTTGCGGTGAGGAGGGCGGCATCGTTGCCCGAAAGGATGAAGCGCGCGCCGAGGCCGATGTAGCGGGCCATCAGGTCCTCGTTGTAGATGCCCGCCATGCCCGGGAACTTGTTGTGCCGCTTGCAGGCGGCAATCATCGCCTGATAGGCCTCGGTGACCCTTGCGTTGCCGAAATCACCATGGATGCCCATCTCGGCGCACAAATCGTTGGTGCCGATCAGCAGCACATCGACGCCCGGAACGGCGGCGATCGTGTCGGCGTTGGCGATCGCCGTCGGCGTCTCCAGCATCACCACGGTCAGGTTGGCGGCATTCAGCGCCGCGGCGGCCTCGGCCGACTTGGCGGCGCGCAGGCTGTAGTGCGGGCCGATGCCGCCCATCGAGCGGTGACCGACCGGCGGGTATTTCAGCTTCTGCACCACCTCGGCGGCCTCATCGGCGGTGTCGACATGCGGCATCACGATGCCAAGTGCACCGTTGTCCAGCACGCGGGTGGCCATCGAATACTCGCCGTTCGGCACGCGGACGATCGGCGCGATGCCGGCATCCAGCGCAGCCACCGCGATCTGCGCCGCGGCGTCCAGTGACATGGTTCCGTGTTCGCAATCGATGAACAGCCAGTCGAAGCCGGCGCTTTTCATCGCCACACCGATCTCGACGCTGCGCGTCAGGCGCACGCCGCAGCCGAGCGACAGCTCGCCCTTTTCCAGTTTCTCGCGGGCGGGATTGCGGATGGCGGTCATGCAAACGTTCCTTTGTGCCAGAGGCGGTCGTGCCAGTTCGGGCGGAATGGGACGGCGTGTCGGGGTCGGCGTTATCGGGGCGGGCGCTATCGCGGCGGGTTCGTCAGTGTGGGTCTGTCGATTTAGCTCAGCGCCATTCGGCGGTGACGGCGGTGGCGATCACGCAATTCAACGCGGCGAGATCCATCTTGTGATCGGTCTCGTTGGCCACTGCCACCACCATGCGGCTGCCGCGCAGGATAAAGATGCGCTGGTCGGACGCGCCGGACGCCCAGGCGGTGTCCGGCGGCAGGTCGGGAAACAGCCCATCGATGTTGCTGCGGAAGCATGCGGCGTAGCTGGTGCCGGTGTGCGTGGCGGTCAGCGCGTAGTCGGCCCAGGACTCGGGCAGGATACGCTGGCCGTTCCATATGCCATTGTTCACATACAGCACGCCGAGCTTGGCGTAGTCGCGCAACGTCGCGAAGCCGGCGCCCGAGGCGATCAGGTTGCCGACCAGATCGGCAGAGTGCTGATAGCTGCTCATGCCGATCCGATCCGCCAGCAACTGATAGACGGTCTGGTGATATGGCAGACCGCGCTGCTCGATCTGGTCGCGGATGATCGCGCCCAGCACGTTCAGCCCGCTGTTGATGTAGCGAAACACCGCACCCGGAACGGTGGCAACGATCGAACGCTGCGCCGCGTCGAACGCATCGCCGGCGTCCTGGTAGACGGCACTGTTCTCGAAGCCAAGCGTGACGCGCCCGTGCTCGTGCAGCACCGGGAACGCCAGACCGGAGCGCATGCGCAACAGATGATCGATGGTGATGGCATGCTGCGCCGCGCGTGGATCGCGCCACAATGGCGCCTGGGCAGGGTCGTGCACCGAGTGCAGCCAGCGGTCATGGATCAGCCGGCCGATCACCGTGCAAGTGATCGCCTTGGTCATCGACCAGGACGGCGTGACACGGTCCGGCGCGCCAAACCCGCTGTAACGCTCGGCCAGAACCCGCTCAGGCGTCGCAATCAGAATGCCATAGAGGCCGCGCGATCCGCGAAACAGCGAATCCAGTTTGGCCGCGACTTCGACCGGCGGTGGCTTCGGCGTCTCGACGACATCGCCGGCCGGCCATGCCGCGGCGCTGTCGGCACCGCGCCGAGCAATCGCCGTTGGATCGAACGACGGCGCGGCACGGTCACCCAGCAGGATGCCACCGTAGCCCGCGCGCGCAATCGCCGATCCGACAATCGGCGGACCGAAATCCGCGTCGCTCCATCGCACGGTCGCGCGGCGGTCGGTGTCGCTGGTCTCGATGCGGATGCGCCCCGCCTGGTGTGCGACGGCGAGCTGGGCCGTTGCGGTGGCGTCCTGATCCCGTGCGGTGAGATCGCCGGGCGCCATCGCCGCCCGCCAGCGAAAGTGCTCCTCTGCCGTCGCGCGATCGAGGCCCGAGCCGTACATCATGTCGGCGAAGCGTTTGGCGGCGAAGTTGATCGCACGCACGCGCAGCGCCCGCACGGAGGCATCATAGACGACAGGGGCCGGCAAGCCCGCGGCGTTACCGTCGGGCATGAACATCGGGGTCCGATCAAACAATGGCTCAACCGGAACGATTGCCGGCGCCGCCGGTCTAATGACGTCGTTCATCTGCGTGCCCCGCGAGCCATGTAACAGACCGCGGACGCTATCACCCACGCCCGAACCGGTCGAGGGTGGGACATCAGCCCGCCCCCTTCAGCGGGTTGGTGCGCCATCGGCGTAGAGCGCCAGTGTACGAGGGTCTACCGTTTTCTCGGCCTTCCGACTGCTATGGACAGATATAACCCACACCGGCCGGCGACTTGAAGCAGCCGACCGATTCTGGAAACACGTGCTTCGGCAGCCACAGGATTGCGTCCGGGAAGAAGATGGTGAAGGCGATGGTGGCAAAGAAGACGACGTAGATCGGCAGCGATGCGCGCAATGCGGCGGAGAAGGGGACGCCAATGAATTTCGACGCCATCAGCAGCGCCAGGCCGTAGGGCGGGGTGATGAGGCCGAACGCCAAAGTAACGATCAGCACCACGCCCATATGCACCGCGTTGATGTTTGCGGAGTCGGTCAGGGCGGTCACCACCGGCATGAAAATAATGATCGCCGGCACCGGCTCGATGAAGTCGCCGACGATGACGAAGACCGCCACCAGCAGGAACATCACGCGATGCGGGTCGTTGTTGGAAACGCCGCTGATCCAGCTGGAAACGACCATCGGGCCGCGCAGGTAGGCGAGCATCCAGCCGAATGCCGAGGCAGCGGCGATCGTGATCATCGGCAGCGAGTAAATCATGCCGGCGTGCACGAAATCGCGTGGTACGTGCTTGAGGTGTCCGGGATTGAGGAAGGGGATAACCACCAGCAGGATGTAGGTGATGGCGATGACGCCCGCCTCGGTTGGCGTAAACCAGCCGGTCATGATGCCGCCCAGCAGGATAACCGGGATGAACAGCGGCAGCGCCGCCGCCGAAGCGGCCTTCGCCATGCCGCGGAAGGTCGATCGCGGACGGCGGAACCCCGCGGGGCCGAAGAAATAGCAATAGATCATCAGGCCGAATCCAATCATCAGGCCCGGAACGATGCCGCCGAGGAACAGGCCGGCGATCGAGACATTGCCGATCGCGCCATAGACCACCGCCATGATCGAGGGCGGTACCAGTGCCGCGATGGTGGAAGCAGCGGCGATCAGTGCCGCGGTGAACGCCGGCCGGTAGCCTTCCTGTGCCATCGGTTTTGCCATGGTGCGGCTGAGCACCGCGACGTCGGCCGAGGACGAGCCGGACATGCCGGAGAAGAACATCGAGAAAACGGTGGTGACCTGGGCGAGGCCGCCGCGGATATGGCCAACCAGCGCCTGCGACAGTTCGGCGATGCGGATGACGACGTTGGCCGAGGTCATCATCTCGCCCACCAGCAGGAAGAACGGGATCGCCATCAGCGCTTCGGAGTCACACCCGTTGAACAGTTGCGCAACCATCGACTGCATGGTGATCGGGGTGAACACGGTGCCTACCAGCACGCCGGCGATCAGCGCGAAGGCGACCGGCACCCCGAGATAGCCGAGCGTAAGGAACAGCACGGTCATGAGCAGCAGCAGGAGGCTGTTTGACGTGCTCATGCCGGTGCGGCCGGTCGTTCCGGGAGGCACACGGATTGCCAGTGCCTCATATCCCGACGTCCCGTGCCGGGCCTTCGCCTTGCGGCGCGGCGAAGCCGTTTCGCCAGCCGTTGACGATCTGCTCGAACGCGAACAGCGCGACCAGAGCACCGCAGACCGGGATGGCGATGTAGAGGTAGGCGATCGGCAGCATCGAGGGCATACGGAAGCTGCCAAACCCAGTCAGGAAGTTCTGCCAGCCGAACACCACCATTGCCAGGCCGACGCACAACACCACCAGGCGGTTGAACACCTCGACGACGCGCCGTATCGCGCCGTGCATCTGCTCGGTGATGGCCGACAGGAACAGATGGTCGTTGCGCCGCGTCGCCACCGCACTGCCGATGAAGATGCCATAGATGAAGAACGCGGAGGTCACCTCCTGCAGCGACAGTAGGGGATGGCCGACCTCCCGCGTTACGACGTCGATCAGAGTCGAGGCGGTGAAGCCGGTCAGACATACGCCGCACAGCAGCATCAGCACGCGCTCGATCGGATCGAAGGCGTGCCATTTCAGGTGCCGGTCGGTGGCGAGAACAATGCTGTCGGTCATGGGGGGAAGGTCATGGGGTTATCGATGTGGGATGCGCCCGCACCATGCTGACGCAGACCCCTCCCCCTGCCCCCTCCCTCAAGGGGAGGGGGAGTGTCGTTGCGTAAACGCATCACCTAGGTGATCGAGCGACAGATCTGCAGGATCTTGGTCGCGTGTGGCCCGAGATCCGCCGCGATCTTTTCCTGCAACGGTTGTGCCACGCTGATGAAACCCGACTTGTCCACCGGATCGACGAACTTCACGCCCATCTTCTCCAGCTTGGCGCGGGATTTGTGCTCGAGGTCGATCGCCATCGCGGGTTCCTTGGTGGCGACCTCGGTGGCGGCCGCCGTGACCCAGCCTTGCTGCTCGGCGGACAGCGCGCTCCAGACCTTGTCGCTGATCCAAAGCAGGTTGCAGTTCGCCTCGTGCCCGGTCAGCGACATGATCGGCGCGACTTCGTAATGCTTGTTGCTGTCGTAGACGTTGATGCCGTTTTCGGCCATGTCGATCACGCCGGTCTGCAAGCTGGTGTAGACCGAGCCAAACGGCATGTGCACGGTTTGCGCACCATATGCGGGGAACATTGCGTCCTCGGTCGGCGTCGCCTGCACGCGGATCTTCAGATTCCTGATGTCGGCGATGTTGTGGATCTCTTTCTTGCCGTACAGGTTGCGCAGGCCGAGCGTCAGCAAGGTCAGGCAGTGCGCGTCCTTCACCGTGTCGGCGAACATCGCGCGGATCGCGTCCACCAGCGCCGGCGTCGCGACGCCCTTCACCAAATGGTCCTCGGAGCGGAACAGAAAGTGGATCGACAAAACGCCTGACTGCGGCGAGATGGTCGCGGCGTTGGCCGAAGCGCTGAACATGAAATCGATGTCGCCGGTCCGGATCTTCTGTAACATCTGCGGCTCCTGGCCGAGCTGCGCGCCGGGAAATTGATCGATGATCATGCTGCCCTTGCTGACTTCGGCCAGCTTGCCGGCGAACAGATCGGCGCCGATTCCGTAGGCGGTGGTGTGCGGCTGGTCGTAGCCGAAGCTGTAGTGCTTGGCCTGGGCAAAGGCCGGGCGCGCGATCGCAGTCGTCGCCAGACCCGCGCCGAATGCCCGCCGCCCGATGCGCGTGTGCCGCATAATTCGCTTCCCCCTTTGGTGTGTGCCGTACCCTAGCGGGCCGCTCCGGCCACGTCCATGCTGCGGCGCGGCAAGCAGGAGAAGCCCATGCCACAGCTCGATTGGATCGAAGTCAGCCTCGATGCGCGCGGGGTGGCCTGCGTCACTATCGCCAACGCGGCGAAGCTCAACACGCTGAACCGTGCGGTGATGACGGCACTGATCGACGCGGTCGAGGCGCTGGCGGACCAGCCAACGCTGCGGGTGGTGGTTCTGCGCGGGGCTGGCACGCGGGCCTTTATCGGTGGTGCCGATATCACCGAGATGGCGACGCTTGATGCTCGGTCCGCGCGCGACTTCATCACACTGGTGCATCGGAGTTGCGACGTGTTCCGCCGGCTGCCGGTGCCGGTCATTGCGCGCATCCAGGGCTACGTGCTGGGTGCCGGGCTGGAAGTTGCCGCCGCGTGCGACATGCGAGTCGCCGCGTCCGACGCCACGTTTGGCATGCCGGAGGTGCGGATCGGCATCCCCTCGGTGGTGGAGGCCGCGCTGCTGCCGCAGTTGATCGGCTGGGGGCGCACGCGCGAACTGCTGCTGACCGGGGAGACGATCGACGCGGCGACCGCCGAGCGTTGGGGCTTGGTCGCGCAGGTGGTGGCGCCGGAGGGGCTGGATGAAGCGGTGGAACGCCGGGTTGCGGCGATGCTGGCGTGCGGACCTCGGGCGATCAGCGCTCAGAAGGCACTGATCCAGACTTGGGAAAACCTGTCGATGCGCGATGCGATCCAGCGCGGCATCGACTGCTTCGCGGCGTCGTGGGACAGCGACGAGCCCGCGCGGATGATGGGCGGGTTCCTCGATGCCATGCGCCGACGTAAGCTTGGCTTGTCACACGGAGGAAACACCGCATGAGCCAGAGCGAGGCGCTCACCGGCGCGGAATGGCTGGCGCGCACGCTGGCCGCGAATGGCACCACGCATGTGTTTTTTATCGATGCGGTGCTGCGGCGCACGCTGATCGAGTTGGGCACGCTGGGGGTTACGCGGGTGTTGGCGCATGCGGAGAAATCCGCCGTCTACATGGCCGATGGCTATGCGCGCGTCGCCGGGCGACCGGGCATCTGCTTCGCGCAGTCTGTCGGCGCGGCGAATATGGCGGCGGGGTTGCAGGATGCGTATCTGGGCCACTCGCCGGTGATCGCGCTGACCGGCCACAAGCAGCCGGCGCATCAACATCGCAATGCCTATCAGGAGATTCCGCACGCGCCACTGTTCGCATCGGTGACCAAGTTCGACGCCCAGGTGGACAGCGCAGCCGACCTGCCGCGGCTATTGCGTCAGGCGTGGCGTGCGGCGATGACCGGCACGCCGCGGCCGGCGCATCTCGACTTGAATGGGTTGCAGGCCGAGATCATCGAGACTGGCGCGGTGCATGAGGCAGCCGTCGCCGATTCGGCGCTGCAACTTCGCATGCCGCCGTATCGGCCGACACCGGCGGATGACGAGATCGAGCGGGCCGCCGCCGTGCTGCGCACCGCCGGGCGGATTGCGATTGTTGCGGGGGCAGGTGCGATGGCGTCACAAGCCGGCCCGGAGCTGCTGGCGCTGGGGCAGGCGCTGGCGGCGCCGATCGGCACCTCGCTCGGCGCGCGTGGCATTATCCCGACGCGTCATGCGCTGTCGATTGGCTGCGTCGGCAACTATGCCGCGCCACCCGCCAACCAGATCGTGCACGAGGCCGAACTGGTGCTGTTCGTCGGCTGCCACACCGGGGATCAGGTGACGCACACCTGGCGCATCCCGACGATCGATACGCAGGTCGTGCAGATCGATATAAATCCGTTGGAACTTGGGCGGTCGTATGGCAACACGCTCGGGCTGATGGGCGATCCGAAGGCGACGCTGGCGAAGCTGCTGGTGGCGCTGGGGAAGCCTGTGCGCGACACGGCATTTGCCGAGCGAGCACGCGGCATCGTTACGGCGTGGCGGGAGGCGCGGGCGCCATTGCTTGGCAGCAACGCTGCGCCGATTCTGCCGGACCGGCTGTGCGCCGAAATCACCGCGGCTCTGCCGGAGGATGGGATTCTGGTGGCAGACACTGGGTATTCGGGCATCTGGACCAGCACGCTGATCGAGCTAAATGGCACGTCGCAGACCTATCTGCGCGCGGCGGGCTCGCTGGGATGGGCCTTTCCGGCGTCGCTGGGTGCGAAATGCGCTGCGGGAAAACGCAAGGTAATCTGCTGGTCGGGCGATGGGGCGCTGTATTATCACGCAACCGAACTGGAGACGGCCCGCCGACGTGGGATTGCCGTGGTGCTGGTGGTGAACAACAACTCGGGCTTCGGCCAGGGCTGGCCAAACATCCAGCGCATGCAGGGCAACAAGCCGGGCGACGTGGCGGAGTTGGTGCGGTTCGGGCCGACCAACTTCGCCGACCTGGCGCGGGCCTTCGGCGTGCGCGGCATCCGCGTGGAAGAGCCGTCGCAGATCGCACCCGCGCTGCGCGACGCGCTGGTGTCGGACGAGACCGTGGTGGTCGATGTCGCGACCGATATCAATGCGCGCGCCCCGGAACCCTGGCTGCCAGCGGGGGCGTGAGCACGATCAGAGCGACCAGGACATTGAGCGATGCGCGTGAACGCCCAAGGCTGAACGGGAGCAATGCCATGAAAATAACCGGCATCGAGACAATACGGCTGGGCGAGTTCGCCAACCTGCTCTGGCTGCACATCCATACCGATGCGGGCTTAGTTGGCCTCGGCGAGACATTCTTCGGGCCGCGCGCGGTCGAGGCGTATATCCACGAGACGGTCGCGCCGTTGCTACTTGGCAAGCCGGCGCTGCAGATGGACCGTCACGCGCGGACGTTGCAGTCCCAGTATCTCGGCTTCTCCGGCAGCGGGGTGGAGATGCGCGCTGCGTCGGCGGTGGACATCGCGCTGTGGGATCTGTTCGGCCAGGCGACCGGGCAACCGCTATATCAATGCCTGGGCGGTCTGTCGCACGAGCGGGTCCGCATCTACAACACCTGCGCCGGCTACCGCTACATCCGTTCCGCCAGCGGGCAGAAGACCGACAACTGGGGCGTTGACCCCGCAAGCGCCAGCGGCCCGTATGAGGATCTGGAGGCATTCCTGCACCGAGCCGACGAGCTCGCGCACTCCCTGCTGGAGCAGGGCATCACGGCGATGAAGATCTGGCCATTTGATTTCGCGGCCGAGGCATCGGACGGGCACTTCATTTCTGCCGCCGACCTTGACGACGCATTGATACCATTCCGCAAGATCCGCGACGCCGTCGGTGGCAAGATGGACATCATGGCGGAGCTGCACTCGCTGTGGACGCCGCCGGCCGCGGAGGTCGTGCTGCGCGCCCTGGCGGAGTTTCGGCCGTTCTGGGTCGAGGACCCGATCAAGATGGTTAACGCGGACCTGCTCGCCAGCCTGCGCGCCCGTACCAGCGTGCCGATCTGCGCCAGCGAAACACTTGCAACGCGGCGCGCATTTCGGGAGTTCTTGCAGGCGGACGCGGTGGACGTGGTGATGCTCGATCTGTCCTGGTGCGGCGGCATAGGGGAGGCAAAGAAGATCGCGACCCTCGCCGAGGCGTGGGGCCGGCCGGTCGCGCCGCATGATTGCACGGGGCCCGTGGTATTGACCGCATCGGTGCATCTTTCGCTGAATTGCCCGAACACACTGGTGCAGGAGACGGTGCGCGCCTTTACCAGCGGCTGGTACCAGGAGGTGATGACCGACCTGCCCGACATCAGGGATGGCTTTGTCTATCCCTCGCAAAAGGCTGGATTAGGCACCGCACTGCAGCCGGAACGACTGGCGGCGGCGGACTGTGAGCGGCGGATGACGGCGGCGTAGGGTAGCCGCATTTGCATGGCGCTATCGCACGTCGAGCGGAACGACGCTGATGCTGTTGAACGGCGAACCGTTGATCAGCTTCGTGCTGACCACGGTATAGACCAACACGTGTTTCTCGGGGTCGATCGCGCGGTGGATCTGGAAGCTCTTGAAGAACAGCGAGGCCGACGCGAAGCCGATCACCTCCGATCGCGGCAGGCTGGACGGCATGCTGACCTGGCCAACGGCGCGACAGGCGATGGAGAAGCGGCTCGGGTCCTCGGCAATGCCGATCCCGCCTTTGATCCCACCTGTTTCCGCGCGCGACATGTAGCACGAGACATTCTGCACCTTGGGATCGTCGTAGCGTTCGACGACGATCTTGTCGTCCGGCCCGAGCCAGCGAAAGTTGGTGTTGATCGAATCGATACGCGTCTGCGCGTAAGACGATGGTGCAAGGAACGGGGCCGCAAGGATCGATGCTGCAACGGCGGCTACTGCGACTGTCTTCATGGCTGCTGCTCCGGTTCGTTCGGCGCATTGTGGTTCCGATGACCCGACATGCTCAAGCCGGCCATGGCCATGCACGCCGGCTCGTGCCATCAAGACTCGCTTCGCAACATAGCGACTCCGCGACCCCCAGAACGAGTTCGGGGGCAGGCCTTGGTCCGCTCTTCGCGGCCCTAGCCCGCAAAGAGCGGGAGAGGTGTACGTGCGTCTAGCCAGCCCGAACCTGCTATAGCACTTCGGATAGGTCTTCGTCGGACCGGAGCGGATTGCCTTGTGCCGATTTCACGTTCTAGGCTGACAACGCACCCGCGCATGATCTGGTGCGGCCTTCGGAGGAGAGCAGTCCATGGTAACGCAGTCGCAACAGGCGGTGATGGACCGCGCCGTGAGCCACCTGTTGGCCAACTACAGTCCGAAAGGACAGCGGGTCGGCTGGCTCATGATCGCCTCGATCCTGATCGAGGCCTGGGATCTCTACTCGATTGCCTTCGTGCTGATCTTCATCCGCGAAATCTTTCATCCGTCGCCGGCAATGCTGGGCCTGGCCGCGGCCGGGACGCAAGGCGGCGCGGTGATTGGTGCACTGCTGGGCGGCTGGCTCTCGGACAAGATCGGGCGGCGCGCCATCTTCCTCTCCACCATGGTCATGTTCGTGGTGTTCGCGCTCGCCCAGGCGTTCGTGCCTGACATGTTCTGGCTGGTTGTCGTACGGCTGATTCTCGGCATTCCGCTCGGCAGCGATATCTCCAACGGATACACCTACATCATGGAGTATCTGCCGGCCGGCAAGCGCGAGGTGATGGGCAATCGGTGGCAGTTCATGTTCGCGGTTGGCGAAGTAATTGCTTTGGCCATCATTGCCGTGTTCCTCGTGCTGGAGCTGCCGCATGACATCCTCTGGCGGGTCACGCTGGGCCTGGGCGCAGTGCCCGCGGCGATCATTTTTGTGATGCGCTACAACCTGCCAGAGACGGCGATCTGGCTAATCCGGCGTGGCCGCTTTCGCGAGGCGAAGCAGGTCACGGCACAGATGTACGATGACCCGCTGGATTTCGTGCCGAATGAGGACGTTCCGATGCCGAAGCCGAATCCGGGCGCGTTCCTGGCCGATATCCGACGCGATCCGATCCGCTGGCGTGCGACATTGTTCGGCTGGATCGCCTGCTTCGCGCAGAGCAGCGAGTTTTCGACCTTTGCCTTCTACATTCCGGTGCTGTTCGTGATGGTCGGCGTCTCCGGTGTGCTCGGGACGGACCTCGTCACACTGCTGCTGTATATCATCGCGGCGATCTCCGGCTGGGTGGGTCCGCTGATCACGCCGCGGATTGGGCAGCGCGGACTGAGCATCGCCGGGTTCGCCATGGTCTTGGTGGCACTGCTCATTGCGGCGGCGGCGCTCTACACCAGCCATGTCGAAGTGCTGCCGTTCGCCGCCGCGCTGATGCTGTGGGGCCATTACTGGGACGCCGAGAACGTCATGACCATCCCGTCAATGGTCGCCAGGCCGGAGTACCGCGGCACGGCAAGCGGGGTTGCCTATGTCTTTGTCAAGTTGCCGTCGTTCCTGGCGATATTCCTGTTTCCCGTGCTGTTCGCGGCGATCGGTCAGGCCAATGCGACACTCTTCACCGCCATATTCCCGCTCATCGGTCTTTTGGCGGCGATCTTCATCCTGCCGGAGGTTTACGGGTTCGAGCAGGACTAGCTTGGGTCAGTCCGGGTCGTTCCGGCATTGTCAGGAAGCGGCTGCACGATCCACCCCA
The DNA here is from genome assembly GCA_003151425.1 of Acetobacteraceae bacterium. Classification (GTDB taxonomy): domain Bacteria; phylum Pseudomonadota; class Alphaproteobacteria; order Acetobacterales; family Acetobacteraceae; genus Palsa-883. Next base: position 14,522 of record PLXO01000084.1, on the reverse strand, counting down.
GTTGCCGGGGTGGACCGTGCAGGCCATGTTCAGCGGGACGATACGCTGGGCTGACAGGAAACACCGATGGGTCTGATCTTCCATGAGCGGGTGGGGCTGGATGGGCGGCGGATCAGCCCATTCTCCTGGCGCATCCGCTATGCGATGGCGCACAAGGGGATCGATCCGCAGGTGATCCCAACGCGCTTCGCCGACGTAGCGCCGATTCGCCGCCTGAGCGGGCAGGATCTCGTGCCAATCATCAAGGACGATAGCAGCGGCCCGGACGGGCGCGCAACGCAGCAGGTGAGCACATGACCGAAGTCGCCGTTGTCGGAGCCGGATTGATGGGCCATGGGCTCGCGCTGGTGTTTGCGTTGGGTGGACACAAGGTGCGGCTGACCGACACCAATGCCGAAACGTTGGCGCGCGCGCCGGGGCTCATGGCCACCGCATTGGCGACGCTGGCCGAGGCGGGCGAGGTCGATGCATCCTGGGATCGTCAGCGCCTGTCGCACGCGGTGCGCTGCATCCCGTCGCTGGAACACGCGGTGCAGGGCGCCGCCGTGGTGATCGAGGCGATCGTCGAACAGCCGGATGCCAAGCGCGCGGTGTATCAGCTTCTCGAGACGCTGATGGAGCCGGACGCGATACTGGCCAGCAACACCAGCAACCTGGATATCTTCCCGCTGGTGCCGGCATCTTTGCAGAAGCGCGCGATCATCGCGCATTGGTACACACCGCCGTATCTGTGCGACCTGGTCGATCTCTGCCCGGGGCCGCAGACCGATCCCGCGGCGATCGTCACCGTGCGCGACATGGTGCGCGCGATGGGCAAGGTGCCGGTGGTGTTCAAGCAGATGGTGCAGGGCTACGTCGCCAACCGGTTGCAGGCGGCGATGCAACTGGAGGTGTACCGGTTGCTCGACGAAGGTCTGGTGACGCCGAAGGACATCGATGAGTCGGTGATCCACGGCCTGGCGCTGCGCGTGCCAATCCTGGGGATCATGGCGAAGGCCGATTTCACCGGCCTGAGCCTGATGCAGCAGGGGCTGAAGAATCGCAGCTACACACCTCCGGGCCCGCGCGGACACAGCGAGGCGCTGGACGCACTGATCGCCCAGGGCCGCACCGGCGTGATGTCGGGCAAGGGATATTTCGATTGGGGCGATCGCTCGCCCGAAGAGTTGTTCCGGGAGCGTGACCGCAAGCTGCTGGCGCTGAAGCAATGCTTGCGCAAGATCGGACCGATGGAGGGCACATGATCAGTTACGATCTGGCGGGCAAAACCGCGCTGGTGACCGGCGGCGCGTCGGGCATCGGTTTTGCGACCGCAAAGATGCTGGCCGGCTTCGGCGCCACCGTGGCGGTGAACCACCTGCCGGACGATCCGCGCGGACCGGAGGCAGTGGACAAACTGATCGACGCCGGCGGCAAGGCGATCGGCGCACCCGGCAACGTGGGCGAGGCGGACGATGCCGAACGGATGGTGCTGCAAGCTGTGAAAGACCTCGGTCGGCTCGATCTGCTGGTGAGCAATGCCGGCACGCCCGGCACGCGACGGCGCATTGCGCCACCGGAACTCGATCTGATCACGGAAGAATTATGGTCGTTGCTGCTGGCGACCAACCTGCTCGGTGTGTTCCGTTGCGCCAAGGCGGCGGCGCCGGCGCTGAAGGCGGCGCATGGCGCGATCGTCAACACCGCCTCGATCGCCGGGCTGGGGCGCGCCGGATCGAGCCTGGCCTACAGCGCGACCAAGGCGGGCGTGGTTAGCCTGACGCAGAACCTGGCGCGCGCGCTGGCGCCCGAGGTGCGGGTGAACGCCATCGCGCCCGGCGCGGTGGATAGTTCGTGGATGGTGGAATGGACCAACGAGGAGCGCCAGCAATCGATCGAGCGGGCGCTGCTGAAGCGGCGTTGCCAGCCGGAGGATTTGGCGGAGGTCATCGTGTTTCTGGGTTTTGGCGCGGCGATGGTAACTGGGCAGACGATCACGGTGGATGGCGGGCTGACACTGTAGGCGAGGATGCATCGATGGATCACCTGCAACGCACCCAGAACGAGTTCACCCGTCAGGCGAAGCAGTTTTCGTCCTCGCCTTCCATCACCGCCGCTGAACTGACGGCACGATTTGTCGATGCCGTGGCGGCGGGTTCCGACACGACGATCCTCGACGTGGCCTGCGGTCCCGGCATCGTGACAGCGGGCCTGGCGGCGAAGGCGCACGCCGTCGTGGCGTTCGATCTGACGCCGGAAATGCTGCTTCAGGCGCGGGATCGCTGCGCGAAGACGGGCCTGACGAACGTTCGCTTCGAACAGGGCAGCGCGACCGCCCTGCCGTTTCCCGACGACAGCTTCGACGGCGTTGTGACGCGGCTTTCGATCCATCATTTCGACGCGCCGCGGCTGGTGCTTGCCGAAATGTTCCGCGTGTTGAAACCGGGCGGAATATTCGTCATTGCCGATGTGGTCAGTTCGGCGGATGCGGCCGAATCCGAACTGCACAATGCGATCGAGGTGCTGCGCGATCCGTCGCATGTTCGCATGCTGCCGGTCACGGAGCTCATTTTGATGATCGCGGATGCCGGCATTGCGATCGAGACGCAGAGCACCTGGGATCAACCTCGAAAATTCGAGGAATGGGCTAGCATCGTGGATGATCCGCAGCGCGTCGCGCCGCTGCGCACGATCGTGCACCGGTTGGCGCGGGCGGGCGAGCACGCCGGGTTTGGGCTGTCGCTGGTCGATGGCGCGGTGGTTTTCTTCCACCGATGGCATCTGGTTACTGGGCGGAAGCCGTGATGCTTGGTTTCCCGTTTCTTTCGCGCCGCTTGTGCCCGTGGGGGTTGCCAATCGGCACGACCAAGGGGGTTTCGCCCCCCTGGCGTTGCCCTTACATCAGAATGTGATCACCGCGTCGGCGCCGAAGGTGAACGAGTTGTTGGTGCCCTTGTTGTTGGCCGGCGGGTTGTTGTTGAACGGGTCGTTATTCGTGAACGCGTGGTCCCAGCGGATTTCGGGCCTGATCAGCACGCCGGTAATCCAGGGCGGCAGATCAGGCTTGTAGGTCACGCCGAGCGTCAGCGCACCGTAGGTCGTGCTGCCGCCCGGTGCCGCATATACGCCGGACTGCAGCGGCAGGCCTTGCTGGAACCGGATGTAATCCCCGTTGCTCGAGAACGACGCGACAAAGAAGTTGTTGTCGTCGCGCCAGTACTCGACCCGGCCGTTCAACGTCCAATTATCGTTGAGGGCGTAGGAAAGATACTGCGCGATGCCGAAGCCATTCACCGGCGTGCCCTTGGCCCCGTACGCTTCCCGCACCAGGTTGAGCTCGGTCACCGAGGTCAGCGTGTCGGTCGCCTTCCAGGTGATCACGGCATCATTGAAGTAGCGCCATTGGCCGTTCGCATTGACCGTTGGAGACAGCGCAGAGAAAGCCCGGGTCGAATCCTCCGGCCCGAAATGGGTCAGGGCCAGGATGGTCAGATTGCCACCCATCAGATTCAGGCCGAATCCGCCCATGCCACCTATCGCCCCGTTGTCGTCACCCAGCGGACCGAACGTGGTGTTGGTGCCGGTGTCGATGCCGCCGTAGACGTCGACCAGGTCAGTGGCGTGCCAGGTGGCATACGCGCCGGTGTGCTTGAACGGCAGTCCGAACTGGAAGATGTACGAGTGCGAATAGAATGGATTCTGCGACGGATCGATCACCTCGTAGCCTAGTGGGGTCGGGTACTGGCCGATCTTCCAATCGATACCGCCTGTGCTCAGCCAGGGGGTATGCAGCAGGACGTTCGCCTCGACCACATCGAGCTGGTAGCGCTGGTTCGGATCAACCCGATTGAGCTCACCGAAGAATTGCGTGTAGCGGGCATCCGAGCCGTACATGAACTGGACCTTGAAACCCCATTGGTAGTCGGAGTCCTTCGGATCCAGCGGCTTGTTGGCCGTCAGCAGAAGCTGGTTCATCTGCACCTGGTTGGCGTGGTCGGTGAACAGTTGGCCCCAGTTCTGACCAGTCTGGGGCCGGAACGGGTTGAAGATGACGCCTGCGTCGACCTGCGCGGACAAGTGGATGCCGTCAACCCAGAATCCGGATGGTGGCGCGGCCGGGGCGGCAGGCGCCGCGGGGGCACCGGGTGCCGCGGAGGTAGCGGGCGCTGTCGGTGCGGCGGCCGGGGTGGCGGCCGGCGCGGACGGGGTGGTGGGCGGCGCGGTCTGCGCCAGCGCGCCGGTGGCGGCAATCGGCGCGGCGGCGACGACGGCAAGCCACGGACGGGCCCGACGGGATACAGTTCGTGCGGTATCGTATCGCATGGGCGTTGGTTCCTTCTTGATCTCTTCGGTCGCCGCGCGGCCGGCCTCGACGCCGAAGCGCCTCGGCGTTAGCAGGTCGCACATAAAGCCGGCATGCGGACCGATGGCGTTCGGTCGCAATCCGACATAAATCCGGACACGCGGGCGGGGGACGCGGATCGCGCGTCCCCCGCCCACCGAAGGCGTCAGAAGATCTGTTCGCCGTGCAGCACGAGGTCGAGGCCCTCGCGTTCCTCCTCCTCGTTCACCCGCAGCCCGACCAGGGCCTTGGTGATGTAGAGCAGCACCAGCGTGCCGACCCCGCTGTAGACCAGCGTCGCGGCGACGCCCTGGCACTGGATCCAGAGCTGCGCCAGGCTGCCGGGACTGCCGTCCGGCGAGGCATCGGTTGCCGACAGCGGCCCGTAGGAGAACACGCCGGTGAGCAGCGCGCCGATGATGCCGCCGACGCAGTGCACGCCGAAACAGTCAAGTGCGTCATCGTAGCCGAACAGGTGCTTCACGCTGGTCGCCGCAAAGAAGCAGAACACGCCGGCGGCGATGCCGATGATGATCGAGGACCCAGGCAGCACGAAGCCCGAGGCCGGGGTGATCGCCACCAGCCCAGCGACCGCGCCGGACACGATGCCGAGCACCGAGGGTTTCCCCTTGACCATCCACTCGGTGAACATCCAGCCGAGGGCCGCGGCCGCGGTGGCGATCTGCGTCACCGCCATCGCCATGCCGGCGCGTCCGTTGGCGCCGACCGCGGAGCCGGCGTTGAAGCCGAACCAGCCGACCCACAGCAGCGATGCGCCGATCACCGCGTAGCCGACGTTGTACGGCGCCATGTTCTCGTGGCCCAGGCCGACGCGCTTGCCGAGCACCAGCGCGGTGACCAGCCCGGCGATCCCGGCGTTGATGTGCACGACGGTGCCGCCGGCGAAGTCGAGCTGGCCGTTGATGCCGGCCCAGCCGGTCGGCGCCCACACCCAGTGGGCGATCGGCGCGTAGATGAACAGCGACCACAGGGTCATGAAGATGCACAGCGCGGAGAACTTCATGCGATCGGCGAAGGCGCCGCAGATCAGCGCCGGCGTGATGATCGCGAAGGTCATCTGGAACATCATGTAGACGGTCTCGGGGATCGTCTGCGGTGCGGCGCCGTCGGTGCCGGCGCCAAGGATGAAGCCGGTGTCGACACCTTTTTTGATCTGGGCCTCGATGCCGTGCAGCATGAAGCGCGACAGATCGCCAACGTACGGCGCCATTCCGCCGGTGCCATTGGTGAAGGCCAGACTGTAGCCCGCCACCGTCCAGACGATGGTCACGATGCAGGTGATGGCGAAGGACTGCATCAGCGTGGCGAGCACGTTCTTCTTGCGCACCATGCCGGCATAGAACAGTGCCAGGCCCGGAATGGTCATCAGCAGCACCAGCGCGGTGGATGCCAGCATCCAGGCGGTGTCGCCGGTGTCGACAGCCGGGATCTTCGGCGGATCGGCGGCGAACACCGGCCCTGCCGCCAGCAGCATCGGCAGCAGCGCGGCCGTTCCCCAGGAGAGGCGGGGTCGAGTCATTGTTTTTGTTTCCCTCGTTGGTGGCGTGTTTGTTGGTCAGCCCGTCAGATCGCCGGGCTTTGGATCACGGATGGCTTCAGGTCACAGGGCCGCGGCGTCGACCTCGCCGGTGCGGATGCGGACCGCGCGCCCGACATCGAGCACGAAGATCTTGCCGTCGCCGATCTTGCCGGTCTGCGCGGCTTTGGTGATCGCCTCGATGACCTGGTCGACCATGTCGGCGGTCACCACGACCTCGATCTTCACCTTCGGCAGGAAATTCACGTGGTATTCGGCGCCACGATAGATCTCGGTCTGCCCCTTCTGGCGGCCGAAGCCCTTCACCTCGGTGACGGTCAGGCCTTGCACGCCGAGTGGCGTCAGGGCCTCGCGCACGTCGTCGAGCTTGAAGGGCTTGATGATGGCTATGATCAGTTTCATCTCGTTGCCCCACCTTGGATGTGCATCGCCTCGCTCGTATCGGTTCACGCCGCCGGGACATCCGTCGCGCGATCTGGCTTCGGGTTGGCCGGCGGCATAAAGGCTCTATCAAGAAGCGTGCCGAGTGCGATCGAGGTGTGGAGGGCGATGGGTTGGGTTGGCCAGGTCGGGCCGGGGCGTAACATTCCTCCTGTGTGAGCCTCTGCCGCGAAGGGGATCGAGGTTGGCGGCGTGGGTTTCCGTGCGAGGCGAACCGACGCTGCTTGCGCACGAGACCGCTCCTCCCGACCCACTTTCGTTTCCGCGCAACCCCTCCCCCCAACCTTGGTCCGCTTCGCGGCCCAAGCCCTCAAGGGGAGGGGGAGTGGAGTCAGGGGCCGACTACTTTGCCCAAGCTCTGAGCAGATGCCCGGTTTTGTCGCGTGATCGGTGGGGCCGAAACGAAGCGCCCCGCCGTCCGTGATGGACGGCGGGGCGCTGTGACGCCGGTTCGGAACGCAGTCGGATCAGACCGAGTAGTACATCTCGAACTCGACCGGATGCGGGGTGTGCTCGAAACGGTAGACCTCGGTCCATTTAAGTTCGAGATAGCTCTCAATCTGGTCTTTGCCGAACACATCGCCGGCCAGCAGGAACTCATGGTCGGCCTCCAGCGCGCCGATCGCCTCGCGCAGGCTGCCGCACACCGTCGGGATGCCCTTCAGCTCCTCCGGCGGCAGGTCGTAGAGGTCCTTGTCCATCGGATCGCCGGGATGGATCTTGTTCTTGATGCCGTCCAGGCCGGCCATCAGCATGGCGGAGAACGCCAGATAGGGATTGGCGGCGGCGTCGGGGAAGCGCACCTCGACGCGCTTGGCCTTCGGGCTGGTCGCATAGGGAATGCGGCAGGAGGCGGAACGATTGCGCGCCGAATAGGCCAGCAGCACCGGCGCCTCGAAGCCGGGGATCANNAGCGCCTTGGCGTGCTTGATGATGCCGCCGATATAAAAAAGCGCCATCTCCGACAGGTCGGCGTAACGGTTGCCGGCGAACAGCGGCTTGCCGGCCTTCCAGATCGACTGGTGGCAGTGCATGCCGGAGCCGTTGTCGCCATAGATCGGCTTCGGCATGAAGGTCACGGTCTTGCCGTAGCTGTGGGCCACGTTATGGATGCAATATTTGTAGATCTGCAGGGCGTCGGCCATCTTCACCATGGGGCCGAACTTAATGCCGAGCTCGTGCTGGCTCTGCGCCACCTCGTGGTGGTGCTTCTCGATCACCACGCCCATCTCGCCCATGGTGGACAGCATCTCGGCGCGCAGATCGCTGTCGCCGTCGACCGGGGGCACCGGGAAGTAGCCGCCCTTGACCGCCGGGCGGTGGCCCATGTTGCCTTCCGGATAGTCCTTGAGGCTGGCGTCGGGGCCTTCCTGGCTGTCGATCTGGTAGATGCCGTAGTTGCCGCCGGTGCCGAACTTCACGCTGTCGAAGATGAAGAACTCGGCCTCGGGGCCGAAGAACACGGAGTCGCCGACGCCGCTCGACTGCACGTAGGCCTCGGCCTTCTTGGCGGTCGAGCGCGGGTCGCGGTTGTAGGGCTGGCCGGTCGAGGGTTCGACGATGTCGCAGATGATGACCAGGCTGGGCTTGGCCGCGAACGGGTCCATGACAGCGGTGTCGGGGTCCAGCATCAGGATCATGTCGGACTCGTTGATCGCCTTCCAGCCGGCGATCGAGGAGCCGTCGAACATGATGCCGTCGCGAAACACGTCCTCGTCGATGGTGGAGACGTGTTGCGCGGTGTGTTGCCACTTGCCGCGCGGGTCGGTGAACCGGAGGTCCACGTATTCCACCGAGTGCTCCTTGAGCATCTCCAGCACTTTGCTCACGCTGCCGGTGGCGCCTGCAGGCTTTCTCGCCATATCCTGTTGTCCCGTCCTTATGTCCAGTTGCCAAGAAGCCGGCGCCCGTACCCATTGGCGAGTGCACCGGCCACGAAGATGTTCGGAGACCGCCGGCACGCGATGCGAGGGGCGGTTTCCGGCGGTTGGCCCTTGCGTTGGATCAGCCGCGGGCCGAACGCGGCTTATGTGCTCCTTGTTTGTTGCGGTAAGTATTCGTTGCGGTAAGTCGGGGTCACCCGCGGCAAGTCGGCCGAGGCGTTTGGTTCAAGGCGAGGCCGGGATCGGGTCAGATCGCGTCCTCGCCACGCTCGCCGGTGCGGATGCGGATGACCTCCTCGACCGAGGTGATGAAGATCTTGCCGTCGCCGATACGCCCGGTGCGGGCGGAGTTGATGATCGCCTCCACCGCGCGCTCGACCACAGCGTCATCGCAGATCACCTCGATCTTCACCTTGGGCAGGAAGTCGACCACGTACTCGGCGCCCCGATACAGCTCGGTATGGCCTTTCTGCCGGCCGAAGCCCTTGGCCTCGACGACCGTGATGCCCTGCAACCCGACCTCGTGCAGGGCTTCCTTCACCTCGTCCAGCTTGAATGGCTTGATGACCGCCTCGATCTTCTTCATCTGCGTCATCACCCGGCGGTGACCGGGCGTCCTCTGGTTGCGGGGCTGCCTGGTGGCGCGAGGGACAGAACGACAGCGACACAGGGTTGCATGCGGCGTGCCACGCGGCAATCCATCGCGCGTGCGGGTGGCGTCGCGTGGGCGCATCGTGTTGCGCTCGCGGTCTGAGCGGCGGGTGGGTCGAGTGCCTTGTTGTTAGGCAGAAACGTGGCGGGGCCGTCGCCGCTTTTTGCGGCACGGGCGCGCGGATGCGGGTGCGGGCCGTGCGGTGCCGGCGGGGCAGTGCGGGCGGCGCGGTCGTGGCGGCGCGTTTGGATCGCTTGGACGGCTGCCGCGAGTCGTAACGGAAAGCCAGTCCGTCACCTGAAGCTGCGGCATACAGCATCGCATAGCCGAGTGGGGTCAGCCAATCGAGCGCGGCTCGTTCAACGTCTGATACCAACCGACAGAAGCGTTGGCTCTTCCGGTATTATGTAGCAAAGACCACCGCACGACGCGGTAGTTTCCGGCCCCTCAGTGCCATATTTAGCGTCATGGCACAATCAATAATCATCGGCGCATTGGTAGAACGGGCCTCAGAGATTCGCGGGCAGATCGCGGTACTTGAGGGGCACATCGCCAAGCACCGCGCGGACTTGGCGCATGTCGAAGCGACTGCGCGAATGTTCGACCCTTCCTATGACGGCAAGAAGGTCAAACCCAAGCGGCCGGCGCCTCCGCGCTCGACGTACTTCGCGATGGGCGAGATCAGTGAGCGGTGCCGCAACGCGCTCCGGGAGGCCACGGTGCCGATCTCGGCGCACGATGTCGCGGTACAAGCCATGCGGGATAAAGGTCTGGACCCGGCGGACCGCAAAATCCGGTCGGACATGATTGCGCGGCTGATCTGGGCGCTGCACCGGCTGGCGAAGGCTGGACAGGCCGACCGGATCGGGCATGGGCTGGGGGCGCGGTGGACCTTGGCAGCAAATCGCGAGACAAGGTAAGGCAAGGGGCGACGGGCGGGGCTGCAACCCCGCTCCCGTCAACAGTCCGACCGGGCCGGCCGTGTAGACCTTCTACGCGGAGCGCGCCCCCATGTCACCTCAGACGATCACCAGACCAGTAGGCAAAAACGACTTTGGCGTGCCGGAGGACACGGTGATGACCCTTATTGTCCCACTTCGCTTGCCGGCAGGGACAGTACTTCACGACCATCGAACCGGTGCGCGCTTTGACAGTGATGGCAAGTTAATTCCAGTGATCCCGGAGTCGGGTACGGACGAGTCCCGTCACTCGGATCAGGGTCAATCACAAGTGGCCTGCTCGTGACGGGACACAACACGCAATAGTAGTAGCTGGACACAGCTTTCGCTCCTTGGTTTGAGTGGCATCAACCAGGATAGCGAAGGGAGGGGCGGACTCGCGTCCGCCCCTTCACCTTCCGGCCGTAGAAGGGCAGGCTACGGAATGTTCTGAATAACAGACAGGCATCGGCTCAGACGCTGGAGCAGAGGGACTGTCTCGGCGGATATTGGTCCGACCGAGGTTTCGTCGATCTCTCCCCGCCGTATCGCAAGGAGTTCTCCTTCCACATTCGCAGCTTGCCCCAGGGATAGCAGATAAGAGGCGAGCCTCCTCTCATTTGTGTGCGCCAACTCCGCCCTAGAAGCCCGCTGTTGACATGCCAGGGTTTGGGACGGCGTCGCGTTCGAGACGCAGTCTCTGGCTTGTTCGGTGGCATCTTCAGCGACAACCGCCCTGACCACGCCAAAACAGTAGGCCGCCATCAGCTCGAAGGATGGCGCCTCTTGCGCACGGCCGCATGCCGGCAGCAGCGCGACGACCACCATCACGCCCCCGGCAAAAGTGCCCAGGAAGCCAAGAACGCCCCAGAAAACCGCGCGCCGTCGCATTTCATTCGTCCCCCGTGCGCCGACTATCCCATTGATCTGTCGCCATCAAAAGAGGGGCCGAACTCGCGCCCGGCCCCTCATTCGCTATCCTTGAAGGTGCCAACCAACCAAGGAGCGAAGATCATGGCGGACTCACGCGCTGACGAGTTTAACCGCAAGCGCCCGCAAGTCACCGAGACCGATATCATAAAGGCCGCTGCGGCGAAACGGGTAGTCGTGAGCTTCAATGCTTTCCCCGTGGCGCCTAAGCCGCCAAACGTCGAGGCGATGGCAGTCAAATTCCTGCTGGGCGACGGGAAGACGGTGACTCTCCTGGTTGATCCCTTCGCTTGCGACGTTTTGCGGCAGATGGGGGAAACAATGAATAAGGCGACATGGAAGGTAACGGTGGCAAGCCAGCCCCCACAAAAGCTGCATTGACCTTCCGAAGCACGCGAAGGGAAAGGGGCGCAGCGGTCATTATGCTGCGGTTCAAAAGGCGGCCGGCTTCTCGGGTGCCGGGGATCAACGCTGCGCCCGCTGCCAATATCCGCACCAATCTACCGATGGGCGAGAGGCCATCGCTAGCGCCATCATGTTCTGGACTTGCCGGCCGTTATCCACGCGCCGGTGATCCTCGCGCCAAGCTGACTCTTGTGCGTACCGGATCAGGTACGGCCCGGCGATATGGTGATGGTGCCCAAGCTCCGCCCGACGCATCCGGCTGAAAAACTCTTCGGCGCCATTCGTGTACACGCCATTGAGGCTGTACGCCTCTTGGTGGTCGATCCGCTGCATCGCGTACCGGGCCTGTAGATCATTCCAACCGCCGGCTTCATCGGCGACGATCTCGGTCCCCTTGGCGACGCGAGACGTGATGAACCCCAGCGCGGCGCTTTCCGACTTGAACACGGCCGGGAGGGTCCGCCCCTCACGCTCGCGCATGACCACCACGACTTGCCGCTTGCCGTTCTGATTTTTGGCAAGGCGACGGTCGCGACGGTTCTCGCGGTGATTGGCTGGCTTCACGTACCCTCCAAAATATCCACCGTCGATTTCCACAGTGCGCCCGGTGCCGCCGACCATCTGCCCCTTCATCTCCGACGCCATCGCCTCACGCAGCTTATGGGCGAGGACGAAAGCGGTTTTGTATTGTACGCCGAGATCGCGGGAGAGTGCCAGCGCGGCCTTACCCTTTACCTCATTGCAGAAGATCGCGATGGCCGCGAGGTAGCACCGCAGCGGCAGTTTGTGCCAGGCGAACAGGGTGCCAGTCGTAATCGAGAAATCCATGCCGCACTCCTTGCAGCGCCAGCGCGGTGCGCCGTTGGGCTTGCGGCACTCATAGACCGTCTCGCATCCGCAGTGAGCACAGACCGGCCGGCCTTCGGTCGCCTGCCAGCGGATGCCCATGAAAGCCGTCTCGGCTTCCTGATCCGTCATGCGCAGGACGGCGCTCAGGGAGAGCGTCCGGGCCTTTGCTGACAAGAGGAAGTGTTGAGACATCCCGCGTATCCGCTGTGATACCATCATATATGATGGTCAAAGTGGCATTGTCAACGGGAATAATTCATATATGATGGCTGGCGTGCATTTTTGACGGAGGCGCCGACTATGGGCATGACACCGCGAGAGAAGGAATGGTCCGACCGGGCGCGCCGGTTCCTCAAGGTCGAAGCCAAGCGGGCGGACGTGACCTATGCCGAGCTTGCCCGACGGCTGAATGAGCACGGCTTGGATGAAACCGAGGCGTCGATCAGCAGCAAGCTACAGCGTGGCACCTTCGCGGTGACGTTCTTCCTGGCGTGCTTGGCCGTGCTGGGACTGAGCGGTGTGGAGCTATCCGATCTCTGAAAATGACGTATCCCGCATTGCCAGTATGGCGTCCGTCGCTCGTTCGAGATCGGGACGATCGAGAGCTAACCCTTCCCACTCCCAGGCGTTGCTGCTGCTCACTTCTGCTCGGAGGGTGGCGCCGCCGTCACAAAACGCCAAGGCGGCAATCTCTTTCTGGTCGATTGTCTCCGGCACGGTGGAGGGTGGGTGCTCACCGACCAGCATGACGTGAGGGGCGATCATGCCGGCTATAATGTCCAGCACTCGATCGTGGTCCCCCTTGGATGCCCTGTCGATGCTGCGCCGCAACTCGCAGTTCCCAAGCTCCTCATAGACGGTTAGTGCGGCGCTGCTCAGCCACACTCGGCCGCCTGGCGCCACTCCGATCCGCACTTCCGGCTGGTTCGCTCGACGAGGGGGCACACTTGATAGAGCGGCAACGCGGTTTTCCAAAGTTTTGATCTTCCGCTGATCTGCCTGCCAAATCCGATAGGGTGCCACAGCGACGCGCGCGACTATGACGGCGCTCAATGTCCACGCTGCTCCTTCCCAGGTGAGAAACTCAAGGAGCATTGACTTGGCGGAGGTTAAGGTGGGGAACGCGGTGAGGGTCGCGCCGAGCGTAATAATAAGCAGGAACAATACCGCCTGGGCTTGATCGAGCGACTCTGCCGCAGCCATCCTCAGAACGCGGTAAACGTAGCGAGCATACCCCATTGACGTTGGTTCCCCCCCGCCACGGTGCAACGACAGGCAGCCAGCGACAAGCCCGGAAGGGGCGGCGCGTCCGCATGGGACCGCTCCTACGTCAGCTTGTGGGGGAAGGTGGGCGACCGGCGCCCACGGTGCTTGTGGTCGCTGCTACATAATACCGGGCTCTTCCGACGCTTCTGTCGGTTGGTATCGGGCGCTGGGTTGGCGGGCGGCGGCGCGCCAAGCATAGACTAAAGACGCATACCGACGGTCATTCTTTATGATCGTTGGTATCACTCGGTCAGTCAGCTATGGCCTGCCCGCCTGTGCGGGTGCAGCGTTCAGGTCGGTTCGAGTCCGCGCACAAGACCGGCTACGGTGCAACGTGTGGGTGGTGGGGATTACGGCATCTCGCCGAGTTCAGCCAGCAGCGCGGCGGCCTCCGTACGCAACAGCGGCAGGTGGTTCTGGGAGGTCTGCCAAACAGCGTCGTTGTCCACGCGGCGATAGGCGTGGATGAGCACGTTCCGCATTGCTATGGCGCGGCGCAGGTCGGTGAGGCGGGCGGCAAGCTCCGGCGCCGCCTGTGACAAACGGTTGAGGGCTTCACCAATGATCTCGAACTGCCGCTCGACGGCCGCGCGCAGCATGTCGTCGGCGAGATAGTCGGTGTGGTTGCGGTCCTTGAGGAACGCAGTGATCCGATCCGCCGCCTGGCAGACATCCCACAGCCATGCGCGGGGATCATGATCCATAGAGCGGCTGCCTGGAGCGCTCGATTCCGGCGCGGACGTAGGGGTTCTCCACCGCCCCTTCCATGACGAGATCAACCTTGCGGCCGAGCAGGTCCGCGAGCGCATCCTGCAGATCAAGGTAGGACCCGATATCCGGGTGATGCTCGGGCAGGTGGGAAACAAGCAGGTCCACATCCGACCGGGCCGGGTCGAAGTCGGTACCGCGGGCGGCCGAGCCGAACACCTCCAGCCGGCGGACGTGGAATCGCCGGCAGAGGTCGGCGATCTCGGCGCGGTGGGCTTCGATCAGCGGCAGCATCGGTCATCCCTCGGCGCTGGAGTCATGGTGCAGAGTCTACCATACGTTGCGGGCGCTCGTCCGCGCGCCGCTATTACCCGGATAGCTCCCCGCCGGGATCCCTCCCCCCCCCCTTGGTCCGCTTCGCAGTCCAAGCCCTCAAGGGGAGAGGGAGAACATCGCGCGAACCGTGGCGGGTTGAAACCCGCCCTACGCCAGCAATTCTCAATTTCGCCCATCTGGTTGCCACATCGTCATGGCCGGACTGGTTCCGGCCATCCATCGCGGCACCGTGCTG
>PLXO01000088.1 GCA_003151425.1 Acetobacteraceae bacterium | reverse complement strand
TGCGTTAACCGGATAGGCAAGGTTCGAACCTTGCCTATCCGGTTGTCGCACACAGCCGCAACATCTGGTGTGAGGAATCTCTAGAGATGGGTGGCAGTCCACCACCAATAGTGGTCGTCTGTGTCAACCGGATAGGCAAGGTTCGAACGTCCGCAGTGGGTGGCCTCCGGCGGCGGCCGCCGCAGTCGTCCTACCGCCGCTTTGGGTCGAATCCGGCGGTTCAGGCCAATCGTGAGCCCACGTGCCGGGTGGAGCGTGGTCTGAGCAAGCGGGCAATTCGAACCTCTCAGCCCTTTACGGCCCCCGCCGACAGGCCCTGCACAACAAACTTGCGAAGCAACAGTACCAGAATCACCGTCGGTGCCAGCGCGATCAGGCAGATCGCCATTGTCAGATTGAAGAACGCGAACACGTCGCCGACCAGGCTGGCGATCATCACGGGAAGCGTCATGAACTCGGCGCGGTTGTTGAGGATGAGCGGGATCAACAGATCGTTCCAGGCGATGATGAAGACGATGGCACCGTACGACGCGAGCGCCGGCGTCGACAGCGGCAGTGTGATGCGCAGGAAGACAGTGAAGCGCGAGCAGCCGTCGATGCGCGCGGCATCGTCGAGTTCCGGCGGGATGGTGGCGAAGTACGGTGCGAGGATGAGGATGCCGTAGGGCAACAGGAAGCCGGTCAGCGCGATGATCACGCCCCAGATCGAATTGAGCATGCCGAATTGCCGGAACGTGATGTAGAGGGGCACCATCAGCACAATGATCGGCACAAACCGGGCGAACACGTTCACGCTCATCAGCCACATCACCCAGCGCAGCCGCAGCCGCGCCACCGTGTATGCGGTCAGCGAGGCGAAGACCAGGGTGAGCAAGGTCACGCTGACCGAAATGATCGTGCTGTTGATGAGGGCGAAGTGGATCTTCTTGATGTTGTCGGGAAGATACGTCGCCTGCTCGAAGATGGCGCCGCGCTGCGCGCCGCCGGAGAGGATGACGCGGAAATTGTCGAGCGTCCATTCCGGCGGCCACAGACCGCGGGTATCGGCGTGCAGGCTCTTCTCGGACTGCAGAGCGGCGAACAGCACCGCGGCAATCGGCAGCAGGAAGAAGGCGATCGCCAGCAGGTTGGCGAGGTGCAACGCCGCGCGGGTCCATGGTCCGGGTCGCATGTTTCGCTCTCCTACTCCATGCGCCGGTAGATCAAGCCGACATAGGCGATGGCGAGTAGGCCGATCATGATCGCCAGCACATAGGCCGAGGCTGCACCGACGCCGATGTCGAAGGGGGGCGAAAAACCCTTCTTGTAGCTGTACCAGGCGGCGACCCAGGTGGCATCGCCGGGGCCACCCTGGGTGATGGCCAGCACCTCGTCGAACACCGCGAAGGCAAAGGAGGTGCGCAGCACGAGGATGACCACGATGATGGGCCGCAACAGGGGAAGCGTGATGTGCCAGAACCGCTGCAATGCGCCTGCGCCGTCGACCGATGCCGCTTCGTAGTATTCGTGGCTGATGCCCTGCACTGCGGCGTGCACCAGCAGGATGGCGAACGGCAACGTCCGCCAGATATAGGGGATGGCGACAGCGAACAGCGCGGTCGCTGGATCGCCGGACCAGTTCACTGCCGCATTGGAAATCCCCGTGGTGAACAGGATGCGGTTGAGGAAGCCATATTCGAAACTGTAGATGAACGACCAGATCAGCCCGCTGGCGATCGGCGGAACCGCGTACGGCACGAGAATGAGGAATTTGGTGATCCGGCTGGTCCAGACGTGCTTCTGGTCGATCAGCAGCGCGATGGCGATGGCGAGTACGATCTCGATCGTCACCGAGAACGCCGTGAAAACCACCGTGTTCCTGAGCGCGAGCCGGAACAGCTCGTCGTTGAAGATGCGCTGGTAGTTGGCCAGGCCGACGAAGGGGAAAATGCCGCGGCGCAGTTCCGCAAGTGATACTTTGTGGAATGACAGATACGCCGCATAGTAGATCGGATAGGCGAGCACCAGGGCGAGCGTCAGCAGCGTGGGGACGTTCATCGCCACGCCGAGTGCCCGCGGGGTCAGTTCGCGGCCGAAGCGAAACGGCTTTGCTGGCGCCACCGCGGCGTTTCCGTCAGGGCCGCGCCGTCAACCCTTCTGCACCTCCTTAATCGCGGCGATCAGATTGTCGCAGCAGGCGTCGGGCGTGATCTGTCCGGTCAGAGCCTTGGACACTTCGATGTTGATACGGTCCGACCAGGGAAAGTGCCAGGGCTTGTAGATGGACGGCACCACCTCGGCGACATAGGTCGCCTTGTCCCAGATCTCCAGGATCTTCACCGGGTCGCCCCAGGGCTTCCAGCCCTCGGTGATGGCGGTACTTTTCATGACCGACGTATAGCCCGAGCCAAGCATGGCATCATGGGCGAGGTTGATGGCCTGGGTGTACTGGCCGTCCTTGGTCTTGCCGCCGAGATACTGTAGCAGCTTCCAGGCCCATTCCTTGTCGCGATTGGCGGTGCAGAGGAAGTAGACATGGGTGTCCCCAATGGTCTTCCCGTCGCCGGGGGAGCCGAGCACCTTGATCTTGCCGGCGTTGGGCGATTGCGCGGGATCGTTGGCGATATTGAGGCCGTAATGGTGGTTCGGCCCGCGATAGAGGTTCTTGCCGGCCCCGAACGCCTTGGCGGAACCGGTGAACTGCGCCTTCAGCGATTCCGGATCGGCGAGCTCCTCCTTGAACGTCTGCCCCCACCATTTCAGCGTCTCGCGCGCAATCGAGCCCTGGCCAAGCTGGTGGTTGCCCTGCTTGTCGAAGAACACGCCGCCGCGGTTCCAGGTCATCTGGTACCAGGTGCCCGGCAACTGCTCGAGCCCGACGCCGGCGACCCAGAAAATCGGATACGTCGCGATCTTGTCCTGCTTGGCCTTGCGCAGTTGCTCCATCAGCTCGTCATAGGTCTTGAATGGCTCGAATTTTGCCTTCTCCATCAGGTCGGTGAAGTAGTTCCACACCCAGACCGTCGAGAAGTAGGGCAGGCCCATCAGTTGGCCGTTGTAGACCGCCGCCTGCTTGGCGCTGTCGGTGAGATCGGCGAGGTACTCGTTCGCCCCCGGCAGATCGCCGATCGGTTCGACGAGGCCCTGGCTGATGAAATTGGGAAACGTGAAGGGCGAGGATTGCGACACGTCGATCGCCTCCCCGCCCGCATACATGGTCATCAGCTTGGCGGGATGGTCGTTGAAGGCGGAGATGGTCGATTCGACCGGGACGCCCCAATCCGCTTTGAACTTCGCCGAAATTTTTGTGTAGATGTCGCCGTAGGTCCAGACGACGAAGTTCAGCTTGTCCACCTTGGTCTTGGGCGCGATCGCCCAGGGGTCTGCGCTCTGTGCGGCGGCCCGGCGTCCGCCAAGCGCAGCCACGCCAGCCGTGGCGATGAGCAGGTCGCGTCGCCCCAGATTGCTTATGCCGTCGAGTTTCTGGTCCATGCCGAGGCTCCCCAGTTTTGCGTTGCCGGGGACGCTCCTACCCCGGCAGCCACTGTGTCAACAGAACAGAAGAGCCCTGCCGGACATTCCGGACGCGCGGTATCAGCGATAGCAGCGCGCGGCCAGTATGTCCGCTCCTGGCGGCGTTGCAGCCGTTCGGAACGGGCCGGCTGAACCTCCGCAGTGAGCCGAATCCGGCAGTTCAGGAAAAGGGACCCAGCTACCGCTGCTTTGGGTCGATTCCGGCGGTTGGCGGATTCGCCGCAGGCTCCGCGCGCTGCCGCGGGCGCAATGAACCCCAGCGTCAGCAGCATTTCATCCCCCTGTGCTCCGCCCGGGGCGATCCCGGCGGACGAGCAAACAGGGACACCGCAATGAACAACACCAGCGACGCCGCGGACGCGCGGCCCGTAACCATCGCCTTCGTCAACGGCTTCGACGCCGCCACCTTCGGCCGGACGGTCCACCTGACCGCGGACGAGGAGCGGCGGCTGCGCAACGCGCTCGCGGCGCTGCGCGGCTACGGGTTCATCCTGGAGGCGAGCTTCGAGCCGGCGCTGCCCGGCTGCGGCTTCGCCGACGTGGCCGACCACCTCCGCGCGACCGTCGGGTCCCCCATCGCCGACGCCGCGCTGGGGGCGGCCGAGCGTTCCGTCCCCGACACCGACCCGGCGCCCGCCGCGGTGGTGCCGGTGTGGCCGTTCGAGCCGGACCCGGGAAACGAGGACATGCTGCTCAGCTCGGCGAGGCTGTGGGGCGTCGACCTGCTGGTCGAGGCGCTGCGCGTCCAGGGCGACGACGATCCGACCCCGGTGCCGTCCGTACGCGACCGGTTCCGCCGCTGGGCCGACGCCGCGGGCCACGGCGGGAGGCTGAAGACGACGCGGCTGCCGGGCCGGGCTGACCTATGCGGAGCCTCTCTCAGTCGCCGATGGGCCTCGTCCCGCACCGGGACTGAGTGCAATGTGATGTCCCCCCGCCGGCACGCTATTCCGGCGCGGGTAACTTACGCAGGCAAGCAGGAGGACACCATGACCCATCGCCCGACCCGGCGCGGACTTGCGGCAGGGGCCGCCGCTCTGCCCGTTGGCTTTTTCATCGGCAATGCGCGCGCGGACACGTCGGCCTCCAGCACGTTCGACCGCGTCAGGGAGGCGAAGCAACTGCGCATCGCCGTGATGTCCGGCAGCCCGCCCTACTTCACGAAGGACCTCACCACCGGCAAATGGTCGGGCGCTGCGATCCAGATGGCAAAGAGCATTGCCGATGTTTGGAGCGCCGAGGTGGTCTATGTCGAAACGACCTGGGGCAACGCCGTGCTCGATCTTCAATCCAACAAGATCGACCTCGCGTTCGCGCTGAACCCGACGCCACAGCGCGCGCTGTCCATCGGGTTCACCCATCCCTACTTCGTCGGGCCGTTCGGCTGCCTAGCCAGGCCGGGCTTTGAGCCTAAGACCTGGGGTGATCTCAACAAACCCGATATCCGCATTGCGTTCGACCTGGGAACACCAGACGAGATCTGCGCGCGCCGCTTTGCCCCGAAGGCACAACTGACCGCCTTCAAGACCATTGATGAATGCGTCCTTGCACTACAATCCGGCCATGTCGATGCTGAGATTCTGGGCGCCACGCTCGGCTTGAGCACCGTCGGTAAGAACCCAAGCCTCGGGCCGTATCACTTACTGGGCTCGCCGACTGTGGCGATACCCGCCTGCTACGGCGTTCAGCGGGAACCAGACACTCGCTTCAAAGAGGTCGTCGATGCCTGGATCGACTTCAACCGTGGAATTGGCAACATTCGCGAGATGATCATCGCAGGTCTCGCGCTGAACGGCGTGACGCCGGAGCAGGTGCCGTCAGATATGAGCTTTTGAATGGACACAGGTGGCGGCTTGGGCCGCCATGTAGTCGTCATCGGTGCTGGCATCGTTGGCGCCGCGACCGCTGTCGAGTTGCTGCGTGACGGCCACCGCGTCACAATTCTCGAACCAGGCGATCCCGGTGGTGAGCAAGCGGCAAGCTACGGCAACGGGACGCTGCTCAGTCCGAGCGGGGTCATTCCCATATCTACACCGGGCCTATGGAAGGAGGTTCCGGGGTATCTCTTTGATCCGCAGGGGCCGCTGACAATTCGCTGGCGGTACCTGCCCAAGCTGCTGCCCTGGCTTTGGCGCTTCCTGCGTGCCGGCTCCACCGAGGCGAAGGTTGCCGCCACGGCGCGAGCGCTTCGGCCGCTGGTCGCCAACGCACCAGACCTGCACCGCCGCCTGGCCGACGAGGCAGGCGTCGGATCACTGATCACACGCCAGGGCGTGCTGTTCGTCTTCCCCAGTCGTGCCGACTTTGACGCCGACGAACTATCCTGGCGACTGCGGCGCGAGAACGGCACGGTGTGGCTGGAACTTGACGCCGATGAACTGCGCCAGCGCGATCCAGCCCTTGACCGCCGCTACACTTTCGGTGTGCTGGTGGAAGCCAATGGGCAATGCGCCGATCCAGGTGCCTACGTCAGCGCGTTGGCGCGGCACGCCAACGCGCTGGGTGCAACGCTCTCCCGCGATCGCGCCGTGGGTTTTCGCATTGAGGAACGCAAACTGCGTGCGGTACGAACGGCGACCGGTGAGATCATCTGTGACAAGGCGGTCATTTGCGCAGGCGCCCGGTCCAAGTCACTCGCTGCCGCGGCCGGTGACCGCGTGTCGTTGGAGACCGAGCGGGGCTACCATGTCGTGATCAGCGATCCTGGCATAGCGCCGCGCCACCCCGTGGTAGCGAGTGACACCAAGTCGGGATGTGTCATGACGCCGCAAGGTCTGCGGGTGGCAGGCCAAGTCGAGCTGGCCGGGCTGAAGGCCGCACCAAACTGGCAGCGCGCCAAGGTGCTACTGGAGTTTGCTCGCCGCGCTTATCCTGGCTTGCCGGTCACGACGCGAGCCGATCAGGTGAAATTCTGGATGGGCCATCGGCCGTCAACGCCGGATGGACTGCCGTGTATCGGTCCCGCTTCGGGCTGTCCGGATGTGATGCACGCCTACGGCCACGGGCATGTCGGCCTGACGGCGGGTGCTGCCACAGCGCGCCTGGTGGCGGACCTGGTCTCGGGCAAGCTGCCACAGATCAACCCGGCACCGTATTCGCCGCAACGCTTCTCCTGAAGGATGACGCGGCACACAGCTCACGCTGCCATCGCCGCCTTGATGCGCGACACGGTGCCGTTGCCGACGCCAACCGCCTTGGCGACCTTCTTCACGCCCTCTCCGGCTGCCAGGCGGGCGCGTATGGCTGCCTCGACCTTGGCGCCGGTCTTCGGGCGCCCGAGGCGCACGCCGCGGGCCTTGGCACGATCCAGCCCCGCCCTGACGCGGCTGCGGATCATCGCCCGCTCGAACTCGGCAAAGGCACCGGTGATCTGGAAGAACATTCGTCCGGCTGGCGTGGTGGTGTCGATCGCCTGTTCATGCAGGACCAGCGCCACGCCGGCTGCCTCCAACTCGGCGAGCGTGTCGAGCAGGTCCAGAAGCGAGCGGCCGAGCCGATCAAGTGCCCAGGCCATCACCACGTCGAACCGCCCGCGTGAGGCATTCTTCAGAAGCGCGTCCAGACCAGGCCGTTGGTTGCGTCCCTTGCCGCCGGAGATGCCATTGTCGGCATAGACCTGCACCATCTGCCAGCCGCGCTGCTCGCACACCGCTTCCAGCGCCAGCCGCTGGTTATCCACCGTCTGGCCGTCGGTGCTGACCCGCACGTAAAGGGCTGCCCGCTTTGGTTTGCTTGCCATGTTCGCCTCCATCGTCGGAAGCAAGACTAGGGGTAGTGGGGCCAGAAATCAAATGATTTCCGGCCCTACGAACTGGGGTTGTGAAACTCCGCGCAGATCAATGGCTTGGCGCGGCTCGATTCGACGGGGTTTTCTGGACCCGTCAGGCAAGCGGCTTTGTGGCCGTCCGACGGCGCTGGTCCCGCTGCGGCGGGGCGGGAGTAGCGAGAGCGGTCGAACGAGGTCGAACTGGGCGGGCTGTTATACTGAGGGTGG
The DNA here is from genome assembly GCA_003151425.1 of Acetobacteraceae bacterium. Classification (GTDB taxonomy): domain Bacteria; phylum Pseudomonadota; class Alphaproteobacteria; order Acetobacterales; family Acetobacteraceae; genus Palsa-883. The sequence continues at coordinate 35,769 of PLXO01000088.1, read as the reverse complement.
CCAAAACCCTCGGCGTGGGTGTCAGCACCGTGCAGAGAGTGAAGGCCGAGATGCCAGAGGCGCCGGCGGGGTGAGGGCGCCGACTTGGTGTCATTGCCCACCCACAGCGAGCAGTCCGATGCTCGGTGGGCGCCTTCGAGCCGGGCTCGCGGGGCGGGGGGCCGAAGGGTGCCCGCAACGGGGCCTACAAGCACGGGCTGCACACGGCGGAGGCGGTGGCGGAGCGGCAGGTGATGTCGGCATTGATGCGGCGGGCGCGGGCCGGAGCGGTGGGCGTGCCCGGAGTGTGAGGCATGGCCGCCAAGCCGTGCACCCCCGAGGGGATGCAAGGGATGCGACGGGCAAGAACGAAGCTCGGGTCCTATTCGGCTGGGACGCTTCAACTGATGCGGGCGATACGCGCTTTGCGGCGCAATGCGCAGCGGATTGTCGAAGACATGTGATCCAAGGCCGATCGGCGATCCGTGCGGCGCGCTCAGGACGCGCGGGGCAGCAAGCCGAACTCAGTGGTCTTCCAGCTCGACCCGCCGCCACAGCGCGCGGATCATATCGCGCATCTCCAGCGCCTCCTGCCAGCGGTCGGATAGCTCGCAGCCGTCGGCGCCGACGATCGCTCAGGTGGGCAGCCTGAGCACATACAGGAAATGAGCGTACAACGCATCTTCACTCAAGCCCCGCCGACTCCCTCGCTCCGAGCACACGTAAAGCGCCTCTTTGAAAAACTGAATGACACCGTGGCATAATTCCCGACGTTCGTTCAGCGGTCGAACAGCCCTTGCACGGCCGCAATAATACGTTCCTGGCTCGGAATGACAGCGGCTTCCAGCCGGTCATTGAACGGCATCGGGCTGTCGAGGCCACCCACGCGCGTGATCGGTGCATCGAGAAAATCGAATGCCTTCTCGCCCACCAGCGCCGCGATCTCTGCGCCGAACCCACCGAATGTGGTGGCCTCATGCACGATCACCAGCCGATTGGTTCGGCGCACCGACTCCAGAATGAGATCCTCGTCCAGCGGCTTCAGCGTGCGCGGGTCGATGACTTCGCAGCTTATGCCCTGGCGCTCGAGCTGCAACGCCGCGGCCAACGCCCGGGTGACCATCGCCTGGGTGGCCAGGATTGTAACGTCCGTGCCGTGCCGCTTGATGTCGCCCTTGCCGATCGGGATGGCATAGGGCTCGGCCGGGACCGGACCGCTTGAGCCGAGATACAGCATCTTATGCTCGAGAAAGATGACCGGGTTGTCGTCGCGAATGGCCGCGATCAACAGTCCCTTGGCATCGTACGGCGTTGATGGTGCGATCACGACCAGGCCGGGGACATGGGTGAACCACGCTTCCAGACTCTGGCTGTGCTGCGCCGCCAGCCGGATGCCGCCGCCCTGCGGCCCGCGGATCACGATCGGCACCGTCGGCTTGCCACCCAGCATGAAGCGGAACTTCGCCGCCTGGTTGACGATCATATCCATCATCAACGTCACGAAGTCGAAGATCTGCACTTCCACAACCGGGCGCAATCCGGCGATGGCCGCGCCGACCCCGGCGCCGCAGAAGCTCGCCTCGGAGATCGGCGTATCCCGCACCCGTGCATGGCCGTGCTTGTCGGCCAACCCGGCGGTGACCTGGAAGATGCCGCCGGTGTCGGCGATGTCCTCGCCCATCACGAAGACGCGGGGATCGTTCGCCATCTCCTGGTCGAGCGCTTCGTTGAGCGCCTGGGTGAAGGTCAGTTCCCGTGTGCCCTTTTCCAAGGGTTCGCGAAAGGCGAGATGCGGCGCATAGACCGCCTGCCGCGCAGTCTCCAACGAGGGCTCGTTGCTTGCCTGCGCGAAGGCGATCGCCGCCTCGAGTTCGGCATCGATTTCCTGCTCGACGGCAGCGATGTCCTCCGGCCGGACGCTCTCGGCGGCGAGCCGGCCGCGGCTGCGTTCGAGAGGGTCGCGCGCCAGCCAGCTCTGCATGTCAGCGTCGGTCCGCGGCTCGCGCAGGTTGGCGCGCATGCTGTGCGGCCCCCAGCGCCAGGTCATCGCCTCGACCAGGCTGGGACCCGCGCCGGTACGTGCCCGCGCGATAGCCTCGCCGACCACAACGTGCACCTCTTCCACGTCGTTGCCGTCGATGCGCACTCCGGGCATCGAATAGGCGGCCGCCCGTTGGGCGATCTCGGGCACCGCGGTGGTCGCGCTGTAGGCCGTGTTCAGAGCGTAATGATTATTCTCGCAGACGAACACGATCGGCAGCCGCCACACCGAGGCCAGGTTTAGCGATTCGTGGAAGATGCCCTGGTTGGCCGCACCGTCGCCAAAGAATGCCACCACGACCTGGTCGGTGTTGCGCAGTTTGGCCGCCAGCGCCGCGCCGACGCCGAGCGGCATCGCCGCTCCGACGATGCCATTCGCGCCCAATATGCCGAGCTCGAGGTCGGCGATGTGCATGGAGCCGCCCAGGCCGCCGCAATAGCCGGTCGCCTTGCCCATCAGCTCGGCCATCATGCGGTCGAGCCGTGCGCCCTTGGCAATGCAGTGCCCATGGCCTCGGTGGTAGCTGCCGACATAGTCCCGGGGCGTCAACGACTGGCAGGTGCCCGCGGCGATCGCCTCTTCGCCGGCGTAGGAGTGGGCCGTGCCCTTGATCGCGCCCGCCTTGAACAATTCGGTCGTGCGCAGTTCGAAGCGGCGAATGCGCAGCATCGACCGGTAGAGGTCCAGCAGCACATCGGGTGCGGCGCGGACGTTGCCAGCGGTGATTGCAACGCTCATCACGGCCTCAGAAGAACGTCTTCAAGGCGCCGGTCACGTTGAACGCCTCATCCACGCGGTACAGCACGTCCCATTTGTCGAACGCCGTGCACGGGTGCGAGATCCCGCACGCGAAGACGTCGCCGATGCGCAGGTCCATGCCTGGCGGGAAGGCCAGGTAGCAATGCTGATCGTTCGAGTTGGTGATCCGGACGTCGGGCCCTTCCTTTTCCAGGTCGTGCAGCAGCTTGCCGTCGCGATACTGACGCAGCGGGATGGGATAGCCCAGGTCGTAGGGCAGGTCGCGAATCCCCATGGTCAGGATGGCAACGCCCGGATCCTGCTGCGATTCGACCATGGCGAACAACTCCAGTGCGGGCAGGAATGCCAGCGAGGCCGTGATGTGCCCCTGCTTCCCTTCGAGCCCGCCGCGCGCATCGAGATCCCGGAGCTTCTTCTTGTAGAAACCGTGGTCATAGGTCAGGTATGAACCGCCGCGCAGTGCGATGCGGGTCTTGCCCCGCGCGAGCGCCGGTTTGAACTTCGTCACGACACGGTCAAAATAGGCCGAACCTCCGGCGGTCAGCAGCACCTCATCGCGACCCGCCAGTGCCCCCGCTTCCCGCGCGCGCTCCAGCGCGGCGAGGGCGAAATCGAGGAACTTGTCGACCGCGACGATGGTCTCGCCCGGATCGGGCAGGTTGATCGTGCCCTCGTAACACTCGATTCCGGCCAGCTCCAGGACGCCGGCCCGCGCCTGCACGGCGGCAAGCACCCGTTCCACCTGCGCCATGGTGCGTGCGCCGGTCCGCCCGCCGGCATAGCCGACCTCGATCAGCACCTGAAACCGCAGGCCACCAAGTTTGTTCCCGCCGAAGACGGCAAGCTGCTCGACGGTTTCCGGCGAGTCGACCAGGCTGTAGATGGCGGTTGCGGGGAAGGCGCGCTTCAGCGCCGCCAGTTGCTCGATATTGGCGCGCGAGACGACCTCGTTGGCGATGACGATGTTGGGAATGCCGGTCGCCGCTACCACCGCGGCCTGCTGCACGGTGGCCGCGGTCAGGCCCCAGCAGCCACCGATGTCCATCTGGTCCAGATAGAGCTGCGGGCAGACGGTCGACTTGCCGTGTGGTGCGAGCGACACGCCGTGGTGTTCGGCAAAGTCGCGCATGATGCGCAAGTTGGTGTTCATGCGCTCCTCGCGCACCACCAGCAGCGGCAGAATCATGTCGCCGCGGAGCACGTTCCAGCCCTGGCGACCGACCTCAGCGATGCTGACCGTGCGGTCGACGAGCGGAATGCCCTTGGTCTTGGCGTCGAGCGGCAGATCCAGGATCGAACGGACGAATGCGGTGGTCATGATACACTGCTCCCTCATCATTCCGGTTTGTATGCGATGGCTTCGATCTCGACCTTGCAGTCGAGCATGAGCCGCGCCTGCACGACCGAGCGCGCCGGTGGCTCGGTCGGAAAGTATTCGGCGTAGGCGCGGTTGAAGCTCCAGAAGTCGCGCGGATCCTCCAGCCAGACGGTGGTCTTGACCACGTCTGCCATGCTGCATCCGGCCTGCTCGAGCACGGATTTGATGCCGTCCAGCACGCGCCGTGTCTGCGCCTCGATGCCGCCCTGCAGCACCGCGCCGAACTGGTCGATCGCGGTCTGGCCGGAGACATGGACCCAGTCGCCGGCGCGGACCGCCCTGGATAGCGGCATCGGATGCACGCCGCCCACCAGGATGCCCGTGCCGATGCACCGCTTCCGAGGCTTGGGCTTCTGGGCTGCTGGATCCTGGCTTTCCGGCGCCAGCCCCTCCGGCTTCCCACCTTCGGACCGCTGTTCGGACATCTGACGTTTGGCCATCGCCACTCTCTCCTCTCAGGTCAAATACGCAAGCCGCATCTGCTCGTTGCGCAGCAGCGCCTTGGCCTCGCCCGACATCACGACCTCGCCGTTCTGCAGGACGTAGCCGCGGTCCGACAGCGCGAGCGCCATGTTGGCGTTCTGCTCGACCAGCAGGATCGTCACGTCCTGCTCCTGGTTCAGCCGACGGATCGTCGCGAATTGCTGATGCACGAATTTCGGCGCCAGCCCCATCGATGGCGAGTCCAGGATCAGCAGCCGCGGCTCCGAAATGATCGCGCGCGCGACCGCCAGCATCTGGCGCTCGCCCCCGCTCAGCACCTTGGCCTTCGATCGCTGTTTTTCGGCCAGCACGGGGTAGAGCGCGAACATCCGCTCCAGGCCGCGCCGCAGCAATCGCTCGTCGGGCTTGGCGTAGAGCCCCATGCGCAGGTTCTCCAGCACCGTCAGGCTGGCGAAGACCTGCCCGTCCTCCGGCACCACGGCGAAGCCGCGGCCGATGATGCGGTCGGGCGGCTGGCCGTCGATGCGCTCGCCTTCGAAACGGATCTCGCCGCCGGTGATCCTGACCAGTCCGAGGATCGCCTTCACCAGCGTCGACTTGCCGGCGGCATTACTGCCGAGCAGGCAGACGATTTCGCCGCTGCGCACGACCAGGTCCACGCCGTGCAGCACTTCCAGGCTGCCGTAGGCCGCACGCAGGCCGTGCAGCTCAAGCAACGTCGTACTCCGCGCCTAGATAGGCTTCCGCCACCTTCGGGTCTTCGACGATCTGCGCGGGCGGCCCATCGGCGATCTTGCGGCCGCGATCCAGCACGACGATGCGGTCGGACACGCCCATCACAATGCGCATGTTATGTTCGACGACGACGAGCGTGTAGCCGCGCCCGCGCAAATCCTGCAGCGTGCCCATGATTTCGACCCGTTCATGCGGATTCATGCCCGCCGCCGGCTCATCGACCAGAATCAGTTGCGGCGCCGCGGCCAGACACATCGCGATTTCAAGCCGGCAGCGATTGGCATAGGACAGGCTGGCGGCCGGCTGCGGCCAGCGTTCAGGCGGAAAGCGGCCGGGGAACAGCGACAGGATTTCGATCGCGCGCGCGCGCGCCGCGGCTTCCTCGGCACGCACCCGCCCGCCGCCAGCGAACGCCTGCCACAGTCCGGCCGAAAGCCGGCAGTGCATGCCGGTCAGAACGGAGTCCATCACCGACAGGCGTGGGAAGATCTCCCTTGTCTGGAACGTGCGCGCCAGGCCGAGCTTGCGGATCCGGTGCGGCGGCAGGCCGGCGAGATCGACCACCCCCTGCGGCGAGCGGAAGTCGATACGCCCGGCATTCGGCCGATAGAAGCCCGACAGGCAATGGAAGAACGTGGTCTTGCCCGAGCCGTTGGGGCCGATCAGACTGACGATCTCGCCAGGCATGACCGTGAAGTCCACGCCGTCCAACACCGTGTGGCCGCCGAAACGACGCACCAGGCCGCGAACCTCCAGCAGGGGCTCGCTCATGCGCGGGAGGTCCGGGCCAACCGCCGCACCAGAGCGCCCAGCCCGTCGGGGCTGACGCTGACCATCACGATCAGCAGCGCGCCGAACACCATCAGCTTCCATTCCTCCAGGAAGCGAAGATATTCCAGGGCAAAAACATAGGCGATCGCGGTCACCGCCACGCCGATGATGGACCCGCGCCCGCCGATGATCAGGATGATCAGCAGGTCGACCATGCGCGGCAGGCCGAATGTGGTGGGATCAATGTAGTGCACGAAATGTGCATGCAGGCTGCCCGCAATCCCGGCCATGGCGCCGCTCAGGCAGAAGCCGATGGTGATGATCCGCGCGGTATCGATCCCGGCCCCCTTGGCGGCCAGGCGGTTCTCGCGCACCGCCAGCATCGCCCGACCGATCCGCGATGCCTTCAGCCGCAAGCTCAGCGCCACTGCCAGCATCGCGAAGCCCAGCAGCAGATAATAGACGCGCGCCGGCGTGTCGAAGGCGAATCCGGCCACCGCGGCCGGCGGGATGCGAGACAGGCCGCCCCAGCCATTGGTCAGGTCAACCCAGTTGGTGAACAAGGTGAACAGCGCGCTATGGAAGGCGAAGGTGACCATCGCGAGGTAGGGACCGGTCAGGCGCAACGCGGCGCGGGCGATCACCCAGGCGCCGGCGGTCGGCAGCAAAGCCGCCACCAGCAGTGCGGCCGCCCATGGCCAATGCAGGTCGCGGGTCAGCAGCGCCGAGGCATAGCCGCCCAATCCGAAGAATGCGACCTGGGCCATCGACAGCTGGCCGCACAGCCCCAGGAGAATATTGTATCCGGTCGCCAGCACGACGTAGATCAAGGCAATACCGGCATTGTAAAGCAGGTAGTCCTCAAAGCTGACGAGTCCGGGCAGGGCCACCGCCAGAAAGCAGGCGGCTCCAAGGATCACGGCGCCGATCCGCATGGTCTGCGCGCGCGATGGCGGCACGGCGAGAACACCGCTCACAGTTCGGAGACGCCGACCGGGCGCTCACCGAGCAGCCCTTGCGGCCGCACCAGCAGCACGGCCACGAAAAAGCCGAACACGAAGACGTCCTTGAACGCCGAAGACAGATACCCGGCCGACAGCGACTCGATCAGCCCGATCGCCAGGCCGCCCACCAGCGCGCCCGGCAAGCTGCCGAAGCCACCGAGCACCGCGGCGGTCACGCCCTTCACCATCATGGCGGTGCCGCCGGTCGTTGCGACATACGTGACCGGGCCGATCAGCGCGCCGGCCATCGCGGCCAACAGGTAGCTCGCGCCGAATCCGAGCCCCAGCATGCGCAGCACGTCGACGCCCATCATCGCCGCGACATTGCGATTCTCGGCCACCGCACGCAGTGCGATCCCGAGGCGCGTCCAGCGCAGTCCGGCATGGAACAGCGCGATCAGCACCACGGCACTCGCCACGATGAACAGGTAATGCACGCGCACCACGATCTCGCCGATATGCCAGACGCCGCCGAACGCTTCGGGAAGCGCCCTGGTCTCAGCGCCCCAAAGCTTCGTGGCACCGTCCTGCAGGATCATCGAGAAACCGATGGTGGCGATCAGCACCGTGACGTGGTCGGCGGTGGAGAGCCTGGCATAGAGGCTGCGCTCGACCACGTAGCCCAGCAGAGCCGCGAACAGGGCGGCGATCAGCATGGCGGGGACGAGCGGCATCCCCGCCACGACCACGAGGCTCCAGGTCAGGATGCCGCCCAGCATGAAGACCTGGCCGAACGCGAAGTCGAGCAGCGCGGCGGTCGCCCAGATCAGCGACAGCCCGATGGCCACCAGGGCGTAGACACTGCCCAACGCCAAGCCGTTGATCAGTTGCTGCAGGGCGATCACCGGCGCGCCTCCACGTCATGTCGGCGCAGGCCGGCATCCACGACTTGTCTTGGTACAGCCAGCAAAAACATCGATGCACGACCGCCGGCCTCTGCCAGCGCAGGCTTCGCCGATATGCCGGAAGGTGCCCTCCCCAAATCTCGGGGGAATGTCCTGGTCCGCATGAGAGTGCCCCTGTCCGATTGGGCCAGACCGCGACAGTCTGCCGGTCTGGCCCCTCGACGCATGATCAGTAGTTTTCCTTGAGCACCACCTGCTTGCCGTCCTCATATTTGATGATGTGGACCACGTTCATTGTCTCGCCGTTTGGCTCGGTCGTGACCGGTCCGAAGATCGTCTTGAAGTCCTTAATCCGGGTGAACGCCTCTCGAATGTTTTCGTGGTTGAGATTGTCGCCGGCCAGACGGAGACCTTCAAACATCACCTGCATGCCGGCGTACTGGATCATGGGCAGCAGCATGTCGGCATTCGGATATTTCTTCCGATAGGCGTCGACGAAGCGGTGTAGGTCGGGATCAGCCGACATCTCGCCCAGCATGCCGGTGCGCAGGATCATGCCATTGAGGTTCTTCGGACCCCCGGCCTGGTCGATGAACTTCGTGGTCATCATCTGGTCGAAGCCCAGCAGGGTGACCTGTGGCCCAATCAGTTGGCGCGCCGTGCGGATGATCATGGCCGCCTCCGTGTCGTGGCCCTGCACGAACACAGCGTCGGGATTGGCCGCCTTGATCCGCGTCACCTGGGCGCTGACGTCCGGATCGCCCGGCTGCACCTGTTCATTGGCGACCGGGGTGATGCCATTGGCGGCCAGGCCTTTGACGAACACGGACGCGGCGTCACGCCCCATCTCGTCATTGCCATAGATCACGGCGATGCGCCGGAGGTTGGTTTCCTTGGCGACATATTGCGCGAACTTGGCATCCAACACGGAGTTCGGTACCCGCGCGACGCGGAACGTCCACTTCGACCCCTGTTTGGTGATCTGTTCGGCGGTCGACATGTTGCACATGACAATCCCGTATTGATCGGCGATCGGGATCGTGGCCAGCGTGTGGCCGCTGGTCCCAGTTTGCATCAGAATATCAACCTTTTCGCGCTGGATCAGCTTGAGCGCGGCCTGCACCGATCCTTCCGGCGAAACACCGACGTCTTCCACGAACGGCTCGATCTTGTGGCCGTTGATCCCGCCGGCCGCATTGACCTCGTCGATCGCGAACATGCCGGCGTCGCGCAGCGGGATGCCATAGCGCGCCAGATCGCCGGTCAGCATCTCGAGCATGCCCACCTTGATCGGCGGCTTCTGCTGGGCCGCGACCGGTACACTCGACAGTGCGACCGCCGCCACGGCGGCGGCGAACAGAGCAACGACACGCATGATCTCCTCCCGGTTGTCTTATTAAAATCCGCCTGCGCGCACGGCACCGGCACTCAGATGGTCGTGCACCAGTGGCCTGAGACGGTCGGCGTCGCGGGCGACGTAGGCTTCGGCGATTGCCCGGTGTTCGCGCTGCGAGGCGGCGGGGTCGCCGGCTTTGGCAATCGCTAGCGCCCAGGCCCAGCGCACCTGCTTCAGGCAGAAGTCATAGGCCTCGACCAGGCGACGGTTGCGGCACGGTGCCATCATGGCGCGATGAAACTCTAGGTTCAGCCGGTGGTACGCAGTGCGGTCGGCGGCCGTGTCCATCGACGTGATAATCCCGGCGATCCGGGCGTGGTCTGCGGGCGAGGAACTCTGGCACGCCATGACGGCACCCTCGGTCTCGAGGATGGTCCACAGTTCGTAGAGTTCGACGATGTCTTCGTGCGTGAGCGTTCGGATCACCCGGCCGCCGCGCCCCTCGCGCGCGATCAGGCCCGCACTCTCCAGGGCAAACAGCGCCTCGCGCAAGGACGCGCGGCTGATGCCCAGATCGCGCGACAGGCTTTCCTCGATGATCCGGGCGCCGGGACGGATCTGCCCGTCAAGGATCAGCTCCTCGATCCGCGCAGCCACCCTTTCAGCCAGGCTGGGCAGGTGCAGCGACAGGCGAATGGCGCCCGCAGCATCGGAAAAATCCAGCATTGCCGAGTCGTGCCACGGACGCGGGGCGGCGTCAACGGTCGACCCGCTTATGATCGACCGTCGACGAACAGACAAGATCGCGCACTGTCCCCCACTTCCGGGCGGCGCGGCTCACGGTGTGCAATTGCGGAGCCGCGGCGGCGGCGCCATCTGGCCTGCCCCGGATGGCAGTCCGTAAGTGGCGGAGACTCGGCTATCGAGTTGCGCCGCCGCTGCATGCTATTTTCGTTGCGGCACGCGCCGGATGGACGGGACGCCGCATCATGTTGCCGGAGAGGCAGGCGTCTGGCCGGCGGGGGGCTGAAGGCATGTCCCGGAGTTCATGCGCGCTGGTCGTGACCAAGCCGGATCGGCTGGCAAGATCTACGGCCGATCTGCTGGCCATTGAGGCGGACCTGTCCCGGCGCGGCATTGGCCTGTTGTTTTGTCGATGGGGGGCGAGAAGCTGGACACGCCGAACCCGACCAGCAAGCTGATGCTGACCATCCTCGGTGGCGTGGCCACCTGGGAACGCGAGATCATGCTGGAGCGGCAGCGCGAGGGGATCGCCAAGGCCAAGGCCGAGGGGAAATACAAGGGGCGCAAGCCGACCGTCGCGGTCCAGGCGGACCAGATCAGGGCGATGCGCGCGGCCGGTGAGAAGCCCGCGCACATCGCAAGGCGCCTCGGGGTGGCGCGGAGCAGCGTGTATCGGATGCTGGAGAGTGCGCTCGGTGACCCGGGCGGATTGCCGGCGGCGGCAGCGGCGGTGGAGGTAACTGCCTGACGGGTGGCGTCGCCGAACACCGTCAGCGGGTTGCGCAAGGTGAGCACGAAGGTCGAGGACACCATACGCAAACGCTTGGCTGCGGGCGAGGGTTTGCACGGTGGCAAACGGACGTTTAGAGGGAAGATCAATTTCCTTATAGCCCTCGGGGGCAGATGCAAAGTAGCTGCGACATTTCACGACTGAGGGTGCTTGTCGGCTACCTCGGTGAACGCCACCAGTCGAACTGGTGGTCGTCCACGTTCCTTGGTCGCACAAGCGAGGCGTTCCTCGCACCAATCTTTGGAAATGCAGTCGCGAACGCCCGAGTGGTCGGCGTGACTGAGGCAGCCCGCCGCGTCCATGACGATGCCATCGGCGTGGGGCGTACGTTCCACCTGTTCCGACTGCCTGAAACGCTGGAGCAGGAGTTGCACCGCACATTGAGCGCGTCCAAGGACACAGCCACCCCCGAGTCGGTGGACGCCGCAATCGAGGATATGAAGGCGCTGTCATCCCGCGACAGCGCGCCCAAGCTTGGTCCCGTGCACGTCGGCGCCTTGAACATGTTGGCCAATGCGCAGTGGATCCCTGTAGTCGCCAGCCATTATCGTGCGGCATTCGCCGCAGGGGTTCAGAGCTTCCCCTATTTCGCCGGATGATAGTGGACGCCACGCATACCTACTCGACGCGGCTCAGCGCCGGCCTCGGTCTCGTTCCCGAGACAAGTCGGCTCCTGGAGCTGTGGCAGCCCGGAATGACCACGCCCGCTCTCCTGAAGGTGGCCATGGATGCTGGAGCTTTTCCCTCCGTCTCCGCCCGTCGCCTCAGGAACATCGTCATCGAGGCGTTTGGGCCGCGCTTCCTCATCGAGGGTGGGTTACCAGCCCGGTTTCTGAAGACCGTTCAGGGGCGAATCGGTGCCGCCGACTTCCGCCACCTTCTCCTCGTCTACACCTGTCGGGCCAACCCTGTCCTGGCGGACTTCATACGGGAGGTCTACTGGACCCGGTACGCCGCGGGTCAGGACACCGTCCTGAAGGACGATGCCCATGCGTTCGTCAAACGGGCGGTCGCAGATGGGAAGACGAGATTGCGGTGGTCCGACAAGAACATTCTCCGGGTTTCTCAGTATGTGCTGGGTGCGTGCGCCGACTTCGGCCTGGTCGGAGGCATGCGTAACGCCGGGCGTGTCATCCTGCCGTTCCGGATCACGCCGGTCGTCGCCGGCTTCCTCGCCCACGACTTGCACTTCCGTGGGCTAGGCGACAACGCCGTGGCCCAGCACCCGGAATGGATGCTGTTCGGCCTGCACCCCGGCGACACCCTGAACGAGCTGAAACGACTTGCGTCGAAGGGGCAATTCATCCTTCAAGCGGCATCCGGCGTCGTGCATATCGCCTGGAAATATAAAAGCATGGAGGATTTGCCCGATGTCCTCGCTGCAAGCTGACTTCGCCGAACTGCTGCGCCGTATCGAAGCCGGGCGCGAGTTCACGCATGCTAGTTTCGAACCGATCTTCTACCTCGTGTTCGATCCACGGGAGATCCTGGACGTCAAGCGCCAGACGCCAGCGTGGCAGGCACGCCTGGAGAATGACGGCTGGGATGTCCACACGTTGTCCATCGCCGACCAGGTCGCAGACATCCTCGAAAAGGCGCCCTTGCGGAATGTCTGGCTCTCGGGCGACCGGAAAGCTCCGCTAGAATGGAGCCGGACCAACGGCGCGCTCGCGAACGCGCTGATCTCCCATGGGCAGCTCCAGGGACGCCTGGAGGCGTTGCTGTCCAGCCTGGAAAGCAAGGCCAACGCAATCGTCCTGGTGACCGATCTCGAGGCGCTCCACCCATACCTGCGAATTGGTGCTATCGAGGCTCAGCTTCAGGGCAAATTCCACGTTCCGACCGTCTTCCTCTATCCCGGTACCCGGGCGGGCAAGACACAGTTGCGCTTTCTCGGCTTCTACCCGGAGGACGGCAATTATCGTTCCGTCCATGTAGGCAGCTGATCGATAAGAACGATATGGCAATTTTGGACATCCCCATGACCGCGATCCGCTCCCTCTTCGATCCCAGCCGGGACATCAACCGCTCGATCGAGAAGGTCATCACCTATCAAGCCTCCCAGGAGGCACGGCTGCGGGCGGAAATCTCCGAATACGAGGTAACCGACCGGATCGAGGAGCAGCTCGAAGACCTGCTCGAAAAGATGCAGACCACCATGGACGTCGGCGGAGGCCACGAGATCGGGGTATGGGTGTCGGGCTTCTACGGTTCGGGCAAGAGCTCATTCACCAAGTATTTCGGCCTTGCCATGGACGGTCACTACGTGATCGACGGTCAACCGTTCCTGAAGCATCTGCAGAACCGTGTTCACCGGGCAAAAACGAAGGCGCTTCTAAATACGTTCGCATCGCGGTTCCCCGCAGCCGTCGTGATGCTCGATCTCGCCAGCGAGCAGATTGCAGGCGCCACGCTGGCCGAGGTCTCAACAGTCCTGTACTACAAAGTCCTCCAGTACGCCGGCTATTCGCGCAACCTCAAAGTCGCGGCGCTCGAACGCAAGCTCAAGAAGGACGGGCGCTACGCCGAGTTCGAGGCGGCTTTCCAGGCGGAGGCCGGCGCGCCGTGGAAGGATTATCAGAACGACGAACTCGTTGCTGACGGCATGCTGCCGGTCCTGGCGCACCAGCTGTATCCGATGCTGTTCCGCAGCGACCATGCGTTCACCACTACGGCCAGCGACGTCATCTATCTGGCGAACGACCGCGTGAAGGAGATGATCGATCTTGTCCGAGATTTCTCCGGCAAAGAAAACATCATTTTTGTGATCGACGAGATCGGGCAGTACGTCGGTAGCAACCGAAATAAGATTCTTGATTTGATGGGCTTGGCACAGAACCTGAAGAATCTCGGTGGCGGCAAGGTCTGGATCATCGGTACGGCGCAGCAGACTCTGACCGAAGACGATCCGCGGATCGCCATCAACTCACCCGAACTGTTCAAGCTGAAGGACCGCTTTCCGATCCCCGTCGAGCTTGAAGCGAGCGACATCAGGGAGATCGTTTACCGCCGCCTGCTTGGCAAGTCACCCGAAGGCGCGCGGCTGCTCGGCGATAGATTCGACCGATACGGCGCGCAGCTTCGCCACAACACTCGGCTGGTGGACGCAAAGAGCTACGACACCCCGCTCGATCGGGCGTCGTTCGTCAATCTTTACCCCTTCCTGCCTTCGCACTTCGACATTCTGCTGCACCTGTTGGGTGGCTTGGCAAAATCGACTGGCGGCATCGGCCTGAGGTCGGCGATCAAGGTCATACAGGACATCCTGATCGAGGGCGCCGGACAGAACAAACCGGTCGCAGATCAGGCGATCGGATGGCTGGCAACAAGCGTGACCCTGTTCGACTCACTCGATCGCGACATCCGCCGAGCGTATCCTCAGATTCGCGGTGCCGTGGACAAGACGATCGGGCGGGTCAAGGGCGACGAACTGAAGCAGAACGTTGCTAAGACCATCGCCATCCTCCAGATACTCAACAACTTGCCGGCCAGCGCTCAAAACGTGGCAAGCCTGATGCACCCGACCATCGACGCAAATGCGATGACGGAGCAGGTCAAGACAGCCATCGAGGAGCTTCTGAAGGACCAGTTCGTTCCGCTGATGGAGAAGGACGGCAGTCTCCGCTTCTTTAGCGAAAAGCTGAATGACATCGAGCAGGAGCGCGGCCAACTGAACGTCCGTACTCCGGACTTTCGACGCATCTTCAACAACACGCTCCGCGAGGTTTTCGATCCGCTGCCCACGGTCAAGGTGCATGATTCACTCTCCATCACCTCCGGCATCCGCCATCTCACTGGTGGCCAGGCCGTGGGGCTGGCGGGAGAGCGCGAGACGATCCAGACCGTCGTGGCATTTGCCGAACCTGTAGACTACGACGCACTGCGTGCGCGCCTGCTGGACGAGTCTCGCGAACGGGCCAACAACACTGCGATCTACCTCCTTGGCCGCGTGACGCCCAATGCGTCAGACCTGGTGACCGATATCTATCGCTGCGAACGGATCGCCGAGCTGCATCGCAACGATCCCGACCAGGAAGTACGGGAGTATTGCGCCAGCCAAACGGAGCGCGCGGGGAAACTGATCGGGGAGCTGCGCAAGGCACTCGGCGGCAGCCTGTCGCAGGGCTCCTTCTTGTTCCGCGGCCGCGCCACAGCGGTGGACAGCCTGGATCCTGACCTTGGCAAGGCAGCCAGGTCTCATCTGACTGAGGCCGCGGCACAGGTGTTTGACCGCTATCCCGAAGCGCCGGTTCGCGCGGAAACCGTGCTGGCCGAGAAATTCCTACGCCAGCCCAGCCTGCGCAGCATCACCTCCCAGCTCGACCCACTGAGCCTTGTAGAGCTGGGCAGCTCGGCGAAGATTCGAACGTCCCACAAGGGTCTGGTCAGCATCCGCGACTACATCGAGCGCAACGGTGCGGTGGAAGGCAAGCAACTGCTGGAAACGTTCTCCAATCATCCATTCGGCTGGTCGCAGGACACACTGCGCTACATGGTGGCTGCACTTCTTCTCGCCGCAGAGATCAAGCTGAAGGTCGCTGGCCGCGAGGTGACGGTGAACGGTCAGCAGGCGATCGACGCGCTGAAGACCAACACCAGCTTCCGCTCTGTCGGCATTTCCCTGCGTCACGACCGCCCTTCCAATGAGGTGCTGGCCAAGGCAGCCGAACGCCTGACCGAACTGTGCGGCGAGCAGGTGCTGCCGCTGGAGGACGAGATCAGCAAGGCGGCGCGCCAGAAGCTGCCTGACCTCCAGAACCGCCTGTCCCCACTCTCGGAGCGACTCACCACCTTGGCGCTGCCCGGGGCCGACACAATGGACACGATCAATCAACAGATCGCGGCCATGCTTCAGACTGATGCCTCCGACGCGCCGGTGCGCTTCGGCGCCGCGGAGTCTCCGTTGTTCAACGGGCTGAAATGGGCCATCGCCGTCAAGAACGCCTTCGACCAGGGACTCTCCGAGACCGTCAGGGAGCTACGCGCCATCGACAAGGCGGTCACTGATCTGCCGGGCACCGGGCCATCAGGTGAGCTGCGGAAGGCCGTGCAGGACGATCTTGACCTGATCGGTCAGCAATTGGCGCAAAGGGACTTCCACAAGCACAAGGCCGATCTGGCGACCAGGCTGACCACTATGGAAGCGCGGATCGCCGAGGCGGTGCGAGCGATGCGGATCGCGCAGAAGGAGCGTCTGCGCGACACGGAACGGGACCTCCGCCTGTTGCCCGAATGGTCGGAGTTTACCCAGGACGAGCAATCGGGGCTGCTGAACCAACTCCAATCCATGGAGATCACGGTCAACGAGGATCTGGCGGGGCTGAAACGCCTGATCGCGCAGCAGGTCGACATCGAAGCCACGGTCGGCGAGATGAAAAACACGATCGTTCGCGACGGTCGGAGCCGCCAGCGCGAGCGCACAAAACCCACCACCGGCGCTGGCGGGGTGGCGGAGCCCGATGGGAGGGTGATCAGGGTACTGTCGCTGCCTCGGCGCATTGCGACCTCGGCCCAGCTCAACACGCTGATCGAACAACTCGAGAAACTTCGAGTGGAGATGGCGTTCGCCGAGTTCGACGTGACGCTGACGGATTGATCCGGCCATGCCCTTCGACGACAGCACTCGCAGCCGGCTGCAAACCTTCGTGCGCGCCGCACGTGATGCGCTGACCGAGGAATTTGCCTGGCAGCTTCAGCAGACCTACGGCATGGACCCAGCCTCCGGCGAGATGGCAGCGCTTGACCGGTTGGGCGACCTGGACGACCAGCGGCTGGAGACCGCGCGTATCCTGCGCGAGATCATGCAGCACTACCTGGGCGCCCTGGCAAATCCGTCCGCCCAGGACCGCCACCATGCGCTGGACCGCATCGTGCGGGAGCAGGCGTTTACCGTCCTGAACCGGCTGGCCGCGCTGCGCCTGATGGAAGCCCGCGGCATCCTGCTGGAAAGCGTCGCCCGCGGCTACCAATCCACGGCCTTCCAGCTTTACCAGCGTGTCGCCGGATCGGCGCTGGGGGAGACGGGGGACGCCTACCGCGTCTTCCTGTTCAGCCTGTTCGACATGTTCGCGGACGATCTGCCGGCACTGTTCGACCGTCACTCGCCATTCGGCCGCCTGTTCCCACGCGAATCGACATTCCTGCGTCTGCTCGATCTGCTCAATGCGGCAGACCTCGAACCACTATGGGGCGAGGACGAGACGATCGGCTGGGTCTACCAGTATTTCAACTCCACCGAAGAGCGGCGGCGCATGCGCAAGGAGTCGGGTGCACCGCGCAACAGCCGCGAACTGGCGGTGCGCAACCAGTTCTTCACGCCGCGCTACGTCGTGGAATTCCTGGTTGATAACACGCTGGCCCGCCAGTGGATCGACATGAGCGCGGGGCGATCGGCCCTGGCCGACCAGTGCCGCTTTCTCGTTCGCAGACCAGACGAGGTGTCCCTGGGGCGGATGAGCGAGGAACCAGACGATCCATCGGCCCGCATCGCACAGGCGTTGATCGCCAAGGACTACGATCGCTTACCCAAATTCGGCGACTCAGAAAATGGCATCCAGGCGATGATCGAGTTCGCCCACTGCGTGGATGCCTATCACCGCTTCCCGGATACGTGGGGTGACTATTTCCAGCGGCTGCGACCGCTGCTGCACGAACAGCGCTTCGGTGAGAGGACGACCCAGGAGCTGTGGGACGGCCTGTTCCTGGAATGCCGAGCGGACCGACATGGCGGAACGGGAGAAATCTACCACGAAAGCTGGTACCGCGCGGCGTGCGAGGAAATCCTGCGGCGACTGAAGGAGCCGAAGTCCGCCACTGTCCTCAATCGCTATCGGCCGATGCGTGATCCGCGCACGTTGAAGCTGTTGGACCCAGCGTGCGGGTCTATGCATTTCGGGCTGTACGCGTTCGACGTGTTCTTGCAGATTTACCGCGAGGCCTGGACCTGGGAGGCGGAGCACTGGCCTGACGCTGCCTATTACTCGGCGGATACGCCGTCGAGGTTGGTGCCGTTGCACGACGTCTATCCAGATGAGCACGCCTTCCTGCGCGACCTGCCGCACCTGATCCTGGAGCACAACATCTTCGGGGTGGAGATCGATCCGAGGTCGGCACAGATCGCCTCGTTGGCGCTATGGCTGCGGGCACAGCGGGCATGGCACGAGGCTGGTGTACGACGGGAGGATCGGCCGGCCGTTGGCCGCGGCCATGTCATTGCCGCCGTGGCGCCGCCGGCCGAGGCTGACCTACGGCTAGAGCTGATGGCGGGGATGGACGCGCTGGATGCCGAACTGTTCGAGCGGACGCTTTTTCTGCTGAAGGGGCTGCCGGAACTGGGCGTACTGCTGCGGGCTGAACGCGAGGTTCCGGCCCTAGTACGGCGAGTGTTTGGCAGCCACGGCGATATGTTCCGATCAGAGGATGAGCGGCAATGGAAAAACGCCGAGGCGCGGCTGCGCGAGGCACTTCAAGACTTTGGTCGGGCTACGGCTGGAAGCTACCGCAAGAGCCTGTTCGCCGAAGACGCGCTAGAAGGGTTGCGACTAGTTGATCTTGTTGGAGAGACGTTCGACGTGGTGGTCATGAATCCACCGTTTGGCGCATTAAGTCAGGGCGTAAAGACCGATCTAGAAGACAACTATCCTCGATCCAAGAGTGATTTGCTGGCAATATTTGTCGAACGGGCAATAGAATTGCTACATGCGTCGGGTCGATTAGGGGCAATCACGTCTCGGACCTGCTTCTTCCTATCCAGTTTTCAGAAGTGGCGTGAAGATCTTCTGCTCGCGGTGGCACCCCCGGTGGCTGTTGCCGACCTCGGCTACGGGGTTATGGATGAAGCAATGGTCGAAGCAGCCGCCTATGTTCTAGAGGTACGATAATGACCATATTCTTTCGCCTGTTGGAGGACGAGGCCAAAGAAGAGGCGCTGAGCACGGTTGTTCATTTGAACGATAGACGGGCGTTCGAGGTGGACGCGAGTACATTTGCGTGCCTTCCTGGCAGCTCCTTTGCATATTGGATGAGGCCGAGAATCATTGGTCTCTTCAAAAGAGACGCGGGTTCTACAAAGGACTCGCGTATATTCAGGCAGGGACTTTCTACCGCTGACGACTTTAGATTTGTTCGAACATGGTGGGAGCCTTTACCAGAGGCGTTTGGCCAGAGATGGTTCATGTTTGCGAAAGGCGGGCAGAATTCGCCGTACTATAGCGGTCTAAACCTCTCAATAAGTTGGGCATCAGAGGGTGCCGCAATGAAAGCCTGGTCCGAAAACCTGAACGACAATGGTCATTGGTCCAGAAATATAAGAAGCGTAGATTTTTACTTTCGCCCAGGTCTCACTTGGCCGAGGAGGACAAACGGCCTTTCATTCAGAGTCATGCCGGCAGGGTGCATTTTTGCTGATAAGGGCCCTGCGTGTTTTTCCCAATGCGACGATGAGAATGAGCTTCTCACCCAGTCTTCGTACATGAATTCCGCACCGTTCCGTTATCTTGTGACGGCACTTCTTGCGCGCATTACCCTTGCTCAGTCGTATGAATTAGGACTGGTGCAGCAAACGCCGGTTCCGGCCTTGACTGAAGAAACCGGTATGCGACTGGCAGCCCATGCTCGTAGAGCTTGGTCTCTGAAGCGTGCTCTGGACACTCCTAACGAAATTTCACATGCCTTTGTTCTTCCCGCGTCTTTGATCATTAAAGTCACGCCGGATGGCTTCTACCCAGCAGCAATCACAGCACAGATTGCCACTATTCAGCGGAAAATCGACGACGAGGTCTCGCGAGCCTACAGCCTCGATGAGGAGGATCGTGCCGCGGTCGACGCCTGGGATCATCCAACCGCTGCAACGACCCTAAAAGGCGGCGCCGACGAGAGGTCGGATGGTGATGAATGTGAGCAACAAGAAGACGAGGCCGACGACGCCAGTGTTGCCAATAGTGCAGGGCTGCTTTCCTGGGCCGTAGGCGTTGCCTTCGGTCGCTTCGACATCCGCCTCGCTACCAACGAACGTCCACTGCCACCGGAACCGGGCCCGTTCGATCCACTGCCGCGCAAGAGCCCCGGCATGCTTCCCGACGGCGATTCCCCATTTCACTCCAACCCGGGCATCCTGGTGGACGACCCCGGCCATCCGCACGACCTGCCGCACCTAATCGACAGCGTCCTCGACTACGTCGGCATGGACAGCACGCTCGGCACCCGCGCCTGGCTGCGCCGAGATTTTTTCCCCGAGCACCTGAAGCAGTACAGCAAGAGCCGCCGCAAGGCGCCGATCTACTGGCCGCTGTCCACCGCCTCGGGTGGCTACACGCTGTTGATCTATTACCCCGCACTGACCGACCAGACCCTGTTCGTCGCCGCCAATGACTTTGTTGGCACCAAACTGGACCGCGAGGTCGAGCCGGCGCTGCGCGCGCTGCGGCAGAAGACCGACCGGTCCCGTGAGGAAGAGCGGACGCTGGAAGACCTCCAGACCCTGCATGATGAGCTGAGCACCCTGCGCGCGGAGCTGCTGCGTCTCGCCCCCACCTGGAAGCCCAACCACGACGACGGCGTGCAGATCACCGCCGCGCCGCTGTGGCGCCTGTTCCGCCACCGTCCGTGGCAAGCAGTGCTGCGCGATACCTGGGAAAAGCTGGAACAGGGCACCTATGACTGGGCGCACCTCGCCATGGACAATTGGCCTGGCCGGGTGCTGGACAAGTGCCGCACCGACAAGTCGCTCGCCATCGCGCACGATCTGGAACACCTGTATGAACCGCCACCCGAGGCCCCGGGGAAGGCCAGGCGCGGCCGCAGGAAGAAAGGCTGACCATGGGAATCCGGGATTTCATCCGGGATCAGGTCTTTGCGGACTGCCTGCAAAAGCACGGCGTCCTGGTCGTTTACGATGCGGACTGGCGCTACCGGGACCTTTGCCGCTCCATGACAAGCGACCTGGTCACGGTGGTGGACGCCAGCGACAGCAGCATCGAAAGCCGGGAAGCCGCCATGAAGGCGCTGCCTGGCATCGTTCCGCAGGGGCCAAACCAACGCGTGCTGCTGATTTACGTGCCCACGCGCCCGCCGCTGACCGATGAGGCAAAGCAGCTCGATCCGTTCGCTGCCTACGGTACGTTCGGCACCATATTCCCCGACGGTGACGGGTAGGCGTATCTCAGCCTCTGCCTGCGTGCCAGGCCCGATCACGCGACAGAAATACGGCGTCAGTTCGAGCAGGACCCATCCCCCGCATTCGAGCTGATCGACAACATCGGCGGCGGATTGAAATGGCCGACGCTGCGCACTCTGCTGGGCATGGAGTCGGCGCGAGACATCCTGTTCGCCCTTCTCGTCCCGGCAGCTAAACAGACCGCCGCGTTGCAGGGTAACGACACCTGGACGACAGAGGCCAGGGCGCTGCTTGACGCGGCGCTTGGCCTCAAGCTGAAGACCCGCGGCAAGACGTGGTCCACCGTGGCCGAGGAGCTGTGGCGCTACCTGCTCTACAGTGAATTCCGTTTCGATCTGCCGCAGGAACCGCCAGCGTCGCTCGCCAACGTGCCGCACGCGCCGGATGCCGCGCGGCCGATGGTGGAAGATCTGTGCGACGGCCTGCGCACCAATACCAAGTTCCGCACGAGCTATATCGAGCGGGCTGAGGCAATCGAAAAGGAGCTGAACCTTCCCACGCTATGCGTCACTGTCGAAGACCTGGGCGCACGCGACACCTTTCCTTTCGAGGAGCGGACGGTCCTGTCTGCCGCTGTCCGAGCCTTGCGCGAAGACCGACTGGACGCAGTTCGCGAGATCGTGCGCCGGCACGAGGGGTCCGTCTGGTCCGATAAGGGGGAGAGTCGGGAGCAGTGGGACTTGCTGGTGTCGGCCCTCGCCCTGGTGGAGGCCTGCGACGACGCCGACGGTCAGCTCGGCGATCACACTCATACCTTGAACGCACTGATGGACTTTTACCTCTCCAGCCTACGTCGGGTGGACCAGCTCCAGCGTGAGTGCGAGCAAGCGGTTGGCGACCATCTCGCGCTGGACGGGGCGATGATAGAGGTCGTGGAGCAGGCGCGGCGCCGCTACGGCACCTTGATGGGAAAAGTGCAGCCGGTCTTCACCAGACATCTGGAGACGACGGGTTGGCCACCTCCGGGGCGGCTTGCAAATGCTGATGTATTTGACCGCTTCGTCGCGCCGCTGCTGAAGGAGAGCGGGCGCCGCGTCGCCTACATGATGGTCGATGCCCTGCGCTACGAGCTGGGCGTGGCGCTGTTCAGCCAGCTTGGCGACGGCGACGCCGCGGACATCGTGCCGGCGTGCGCGCAAATGCCGACGGTGACACCGGTGGGCATGGCCAGCCTGCTGCCCGGTGCTGCGGTGGGGTTGCAACTCGTGAAGGAGGCCGCCGGGGCGATGCCGACGCTGGACGGCGTGCGACTCCCGAGCGTGACGGAACGCATGCAAGTCTTGCGGGTCCGCTATGGGGATCGGTTTGCGGAGCATACGCTCAGCGCCTTCGTGACGGGTAAGCCCACGATTCCGGCTACAGTGTCTTTGCTCGTGCTGCGAGACCAGGAGATCGACACCCATCTGGAGACCAGCCCGGAGTCCACACTGGGTCTGCTCCAGCAGACGCTGAAGCGAATCCGCGTTGCCATCCGCAAGGTGAAGGACGCTGGCTTCAGCGACGTGGTGATCGCCACCGACCACGGCTTCTTCCTGAATGCCCAGGCCCAGGCGGGTGACCTCTGCGGGAAACCGAGTGGAACCTGGATCGCGTTCCACGACCGTAGCCTGTTGGGTGAAGGCGCCGCGGATAGCGCCAATTTCGCGCTACCAGCGGAGCGGGCGGGCATCCGCGGCGACTTCCGGATGTTGGCCGGTCCTCGCAGCATGGCGCCCTACCGTCGGGGCCTGCTTTACTTCCACGGCGGCGCCTCCTTGCAGGAAGCCATTGTCCCGGTGCTGACCGTGCGGCTGAAAAAGGCGAAGCAGCCGGACGCCGCCCGCGCCTCCGTCATCCTGACTTACCGGAAGGGCGCCAGGAAGATCACCACCCGTCTACCGGTGATCGAGTTGGCCGTGGAAAGCTCCGACATCTTTTCGCAGGCCGCGGAGTTCGAGATCCTGCTCGAAGCCCAGGACAAGAAGGGCGATGTGGTCGGTGAGCCGAAGGTGGGGGGCGCTGTGAACGCAGCGACCGGGACAACCACACTGCGCCCGGGGCAAAGAGAACAGATTACGTTGCGGATGCTGATGAACTTCGAGGGCAAGTTCACGGTGAAGGCGCTCAACCCGACGACGCTGACAACTTACACCACGTTGGAGCTGGAGACCGACTATGCCGTCTGACGTGGTTCTCGACAACCTCGACCGGAAGCTGAACGAGGTTTTCGGCGGCAAAGTGGTGCGCAAGGATCTGCTGCACCGGATCAAGAGGGGCACAAACGTACCCACGTTCGTGCTGGAATTCCTGCTGGCCCGCTACTGCGCCAGCGACGATCCGGCCGAAATCCAAGCCGGAATGGAAGCCGTGCTTTCCACGCTGCACGAGAACTACGTCCGTCCCGACGAGTCGAATGCAGCCCAGTCCCGCGTCGCCATGAAGGGCAAACACAAGTTCATCGACAAGGTCCATGTTCGCTACGTCGAGAAAGAGAAACGCCATTGGGCCTCACTGGAAAACTTCGCGTCTCAGCGCATCGCCATCGGAGAGCGGTTCTATCGCGACAACGAGCGGCTGCTTGAGGGTGGCATTTGGGCCGAGGTGACCATCGCGTATAACGACGTCGATGCGGATAACTACGCCTTCTATTTGGAGGACCTACGACCGATCCAACTCAGCCGCTTCGACTTTGGCAGCTACTGCGAGGGTCGTGCCGAGTTCAGCCGCGACGAATGGATGGACGTCCTGCTCCGTTCAGTCGGCCTGGAACCGTCGAAGCTGTCAAAGCGCGTGAAGTTTCACTTCATCGCCCGACTGGCGCCACTTGTGGAAGCCAACTTCAACTTTATTGAGCTCGGACCTCGCGGCACCGGGAAGTCCTACTTCTTCAGCGAATTCTCCCCCTACTCAACGCTCATCAGTGGCGGGCAGGCGACCAAGTCCGTGCTGTTCTACAACAACGCTCGTGGCAAAATCGGTCTGGTGGGGTTCTGGGACACGGTTGCCTTCGATGAGGTTGGTGGCATCAAGGTGAAGGATCCTGACACCATCCAGATCATGAAAGACTTCATGGCGAACGGCCGCTTCTCCCGCGGGGCGGAGGTCATCGCCGATGCCAGCATGGCCTTCGTCGGCAACATCGATCAATCGGTGGAGCAGATCGTCAACTCCACGGAATACGACCTGTTCCTGCCGCTGCCGCAGCAGTTCGATCTGGCAATCATGGACCGCTTCGCCTGCTATCTTCCGGGATGGGAGATGCCGAAGAACAGCAGCGCCTTCCTGACTGACCAGTATGGGCTGATCACTGACTACCTGGCCGAGGCCTTCCACTACCAGCTCAAGCACAGCAACCGCTACGAGGAGGTGAGCAAGCGCGTGAAGCTGGGCCGCGCGGTCGAAGGACGGGACGAGAAGGGAATCAAGAAGACGCTATGCGCCTTCCTCAAGATAATGCACCCAACTGGTGCTCCAACGGACGACGAATTCGAAGAGTACATTGTGTACGCTGTTGCGTGCCGACGCCGCGTCAAGGAGCAGATGAACAAGCGCAAGCCGGACGATGAATTCGCCCACATTGATCTCTCTTACATCGATGCAAACGGCGCGGAGGTGGTGGTCTACTGTCCCGAGTCGAGGAACGCGCTGGCAACCCTGGAACCTGCCCGCCGCCGCCTGAGCGAACCAGACAAAGCCATTGACGTTCCGGTCCCACCACCAGCACTGATCCCAGAAGAGTCTGCTCCTGCCGCACCGCCACCGGCTGCGCCCGAAGCCGCCGCCCTGGCCGAGCAGCACGTCACCATCCAATACGGCGATACCGGCCACACGTACGATTCGGTCTTCGGCGCGTATCTCATCAATGCGCGCGCGGTGACCGTCGAGGACCCGTACATCCGGGCGCCGCACCAGATTGCCAACTTTCTACGCTTTTGCGAGACGATCGTGAGGATCTCCACGATACGCCGGATCGCCTTGAAAACCGGCTATGACGAAAAGACCGACCTGGCCATGGTAAACGAGCGGCTGTCCGAATTGAAGCAGAGCCTGCTTGAATACGACGTGGTGCTGGACATAGAACTGAGCGAAACGATCCATGACCGCGAAATTCGGATCGACAATGGCTGGATCGTCAAAATTGGCCGTGGCCTAGACTTCTACCAGAAACCTGATGGATGGTTCGCGGTTGGGGCGAATGACTTTAGCTTGAGAAAATGCTTGGAAACAAAGGTGGATATTTATCGCGAACAGCGTTGACGGCAATCCCATGTGACGATGGGCTGTGCCACGCTGGCGCAGAAAAGGCGCAGGGCGCCAAGCTGGGCAACCCGACCAACCTGGGCGAGGCGCAGGCGAAGGGCGCATCGGCGAACCGAGCGGCGGCGGATGCCTTTGCGGCGAATGTGCTGCCGATCGTGCGCCAGATAGCGGCAGCCGGCGCCACGACGCATCGGGCCATTGCAGCGGCGCTGAACGCGCGTGGTATCCGCACGGCGCGGGGCGGCGCTTGGCACGATTCGACGGTGCGGAACCTGTTGGCACGGGAGGTGGTGGGTTGATACCAAGGCGCAAGCCGGAGCGGACGCCGCATCAGCGGCCAGCGCCTTCAAGCGGGCTACGACGATCTGCGCCTTGATCGTACCGACGACGGAATTCGAACCGGCGCGTGTGGTGCACGAATTGATGGAACGCAATGTGGCCGATCGCGCCGCACTGGACGAAGCCGACCGCCGCGCGGCCAGCAAGCCCGCGATCATCGCCGCGCTGGCTCTCCCGTGCTCGAAAGATACCGGTTAGGCTCTGCTTGCGTGAATGTTCAGCATACGCGTTGGCAATTGCATTAGCGATGTTTCTTGCGACCGTTTCCGACGTCGTCGTGGGATCGTAATTTTCCTCGATGATCTGGCGAATCCTGAATACCGGGAATGCCGCACGTACGGTTCTGTGCGGAGGGCGCTCAGTAATGCGCGTTCCCCTACCGCGACGCAGGCGCGATCGCCTTAAGATCGGGGAAGCGCTGCCGTAGCGCCTCGTAGGCGAGCGAGATGGCGGCAGCACCATCCGGGAGCGCCTCTGCTCCTTTGAACAGCGCATCGAGAATACGGTGCTTCAGGTAGAAGCGCCAGGTCACCGGCGTGGCGGCCAGGATGCGCGTCAGCGCGTCATATCGCTCACGGGTCATGATCGCTTCGTACTCCGTCCGTCCCGGGCCCAGATCGAAATGGTGGCCGTTCGGGCGCTGGCGCATCTGCTCGCGCAGTGTGTTCGTGGCCGGCAGGTCAACGCGCCCGTCGCGGATGCTGACGCCATAGTGCCGGCGCGCGGAGTCCGGCGAGACGAAGCCGCCACGCACATCGCTCAGCACGCGCTCGACATCACGCTCGCACGGACGGCCGTAGCCACCCCCTCCAGGGCCTTGGATGCGCAGGATGTCGCCTGGCTCCAGGTTCACAATGTCGGCGTTTCCCAGTTCCTGCTGATCGTTGCGGTCGGGATTGCGGGTGAAGCGGGACGGGCTGCCGGCCTGACCGGCGCGCACACCCCAGGCAGCGAAGCGGCTGTGGTCCCGGTTGCGTGCGGTGACGACGGAGTTGGGGGCAAAGACCTGGAACTCCATCAGCGTCCCACAGCCGCCGCGGAACCGGCCGGGGCCCCCGGAATCCAGAGCCAGGCCGTATTTGCGCATGCGAATAGGAATCTCGGATTCGATGATCTCGACCGGCGTGTTGCGCAGGAAGCAGGTGTTGGCACCGGAGCCTTCCGTGCCGTCCATCGTCGCACTGCCGCCGGCGCCGCCGCCGACCGGGCCGATCGATGCCATCACGCTGCGATGGTCGCGCGTCGTGGTCTTGACGTTGATGATGGCCAGGCCGCCCGCGGGGCTGGCTGCCAGACGCTCCGGCAGCGCCAGAGAGAACGCGCCGAAGATCACATGCATCAGCGTTACGCAGGTGAGGCTGCGCATGCCGACGGCGGCCGGCGATTGCGGATTGAGCATGGTGCCCTCCGGCAGCACGCAACGGCAGACGCGCAGGATGCCGGAATTGAGCAGCAGCCGCGGATCGAGGGTGTAGAGCACGTAGACCAGGCCGACCGTGGTCAGCACGTGCCGCTCCCGCCCGCCGGTCGGCACATTCAGCGAGGACTGCAGTTGCGGGTCGGTGCCGGTGTAGTCCAGCACCAGCGCTTCGCCCCGCACGCGCAGCGTCAGCGCGATGCGCAGCGGATAGCCGCCAGCGGAATCCTCGTCGGCAAATTCGTCGAAGAAGTAATCGCCATCCGGCACGCCGCGGACGATCGCGCACGCCTGGGCTTCGGCGTAGTCCATCAGCGCGTACATGCCCTCGCGCAGCTTGTCCGCGCCGAAGCGTTCGATCATTTCGTGGATCTTGCGCTCGCCGGTGTTGACCGAGGCGATCTGGGCATTGAGGTCGCCCATGTTCTGCTCGGGCACACGGACATTGAGGCGCAGGACAGCCAGCAGCTTGTCGTCCAGCCTGCCTTCCTGCATCAGCTTGGTCGGTGGAATACGGATGCCTTCCTGATGGATCTCGGTCAGCGTGCGGGACAGGCTGGCGGGCACCGCGCCGCCCATATCGGTGTTGTGGATATGACCCGCGACGAAGCAGACGACCCGGCCCTGGTGGAAGACCGGCTTCCAGATGTGGATGTCCGGCGTGTGCGTGGCGACGAAGCCGCTGTAGACGTCGTTGGTGATGCAGATGTCGCCTTCGCGGTACTCCTCGATCATGCGGATCGCCGGGCCGTAATCAAGACCGACATACCAGGTGGCGCCGAGCGTCTTGGGCGAGGCGAAGGTCACGCCCTCCGGCGTGAGCAGGCCGCAGGAAAAATCCTCGGTCTCCTTCACGAAGGTGGAATGCGCGGTGCGCATCAGCGTATAGGCCATCGCCTCCGCCGCGGCGGCGCAGTAGTTGGCGAGGATCTGCAAGGCGGCGCCATCACGCGGCATGCTGGGATTGCTCACGACGCGGTCTCCAGATGGATGCTGCCATAGTCGTCGATCCGCGCGGTGAAGCCCGGCAGGATGCAGGTGGTGCAGTCCGATTGCGTGACGATCGCGGGGCCGTCGAACCGCAGGCCGGCGAGCAGCGCGGCGCGGTCATACAGCTTGATGCGCCGCCAGCCACCATCGATCCATGCCTCGGCCGCGCCCGCGGTCACCTTCTCGCCCTGCGCCCGGCCGATGCGGGCGAGCTGGGGTTTTGGCGTGACCCCCGCCGCGACGACGCGCAGTGCCACGATCTGCACCGGTGCGCTGGGATCGGCATAGCCGTAGACATGAAGGTGGCGGGCGTGGAAGGCATCCGCGATCGCCTGCATCCGGCCGTCGACGAACCAGCTCTCCTGCAACGTGGTATCGATCTCGAAGGACTGGCCCTTGTAGCGCATCTCGGCCGAGACGCTGATCGTTGCCGGACCGTCGTAATGCTGGTCGGTGCGCAGCCAGCGCTCGCCACGCTCGCGCAATGCGCGAACCGCCATGGCGAGGTCCTCCATGGCGGCAGGATGCAGGTCCAGATAGACGGTATGGACGAAATCGTTCTTCAGATCGGCGATCAGCCCGCCGAGCGCGCTGAGCACGCCCGGTGTGGTCGGCACGACGATATGGCGGATGCCGACCTCGCGGGCGATGAAACAGGCCATCATCGGGCCGGCGCCGCCGAACGGCAGCAGCGAGAAGCTGCGTGGATCGATGCCGTAACGGGAGACGACGCCGCTGATGCCGTTGTACATGCCGGAGACGGCGACATCGATGATCGCGGCGGCGGTCGCATGCACGTCCTGGCCGAGGCGGTCGCCGAGCGTCGCGATGGCGCGCCGCGCCGCCGCGCGATCGACCCGGACGGCGTCGTAACCGAGCGCGGCATGACCGATCCAGCCATTCACCGCGAAGGCGTCGGTGAGCGTGGGCTGCTCGCCGCTGCGGCCGTAGCAGGCGGGCCCGGGTGAGGAACCGGCGCTGACCGGCCCGACCTTCAGCACGCCGTGCTCGTCCACCCAGGCGATCGACCCGCCGCCGTCGCCGATCGAGGAGACCGAGACCGAGGGGATGAACACCTGGAAGTCGCCGATGAATTCGCCGGTGCCGAACTGTGGCGCGCCGTCCACGATCAGCGCCACGTCCGCGCTGGTGCCGCCGATATCCAGGCTGAGGCAGTTCTTCAACTCCGCCAGCCGCGCGACATGGGCGGCGCCGATCACGCCCGACGCGGTGCCGGAGAACACCATCTGGATGCAGTCGGTTTTCGCCTGCTCGGCGGTCATCACGCCGCCGTTGGATTTTGTCACACGCAGCTCCGCCACCACGCCGACATCGCGCAACGCCGCCTGCAGGGAGGTGAGGTAATGCGCGATGCGCGGTTGCACATAGGCACTGACAACCGCGGTGATGGTGCGTTCGTACTCGCGGATGATGGGCCAGACATCGCTGGAGCAGACCACCGGCAGGCCCGGCGCGACGCGCTGCACGATGGCGCGCACGCGCTGCTCGTGGGCCGGGTTGCGGTAGGCATGCAGCAGGGCGATCACCACGCCCTCGCAGCCGGCGGCGACGGCGTCGCGCACCGCCTGCTCGGCGCCGGCTTCGTCGAGCGCTTCCACCACGCTGCCGTCGGCGTCGATACGTTCGTCGATCCCGAAGGCATGTTCGCGCGGGATCAGCACGGGCGGACGGCGCGACAGCAGGTTGTACATGTCGGCGATCTTCAGCCGCGCCATTTCCAGCACGTCCTCGAAATGCCGCGTGGTGAACAGCGCCAGACGCAGCCCCTTGCGCTGGATGACGGCATTCACCCCGACGGTCGTGCCGTGGGTGAAATAGCTGACCTCCGCCGGGTGGACGCCGTTGCGCTCGGCCAGCAGGCGCATGCCCTCGACGACCTCCTGGCCGGGCTGGTCGGGCCGGGAGAACACTTTCAGGGACTCGAGACGGCCGGTCGCCTCGTCGAACGCGACGAAGTCGGTGAAGGAGCCGCCGATATCGACGCCGATGCGATAACCCATGCCAACATGCCTGTCCGGTTGTCATCCACAGCTACCACACCTAGTGCCCCCGGACGCGTCCCAACAAGCCCCGGATCGGCTGCACCGCGCCCGCCGAGCTGCCCGAGGCCACCGTTGCTCCATACGCGGGAGATTGCTTCGTCGCTTCGCTCCTCGCATTGACAGGTGGGGCGATGACAGGTGGGGCGGGTGCGATCGCGGCTGCCCGATCGGGCCGGGCTTCACTTATGCTGCCAGCCCGTAGCGCACTGCGACTCACAGCTTCTGCCACGCCGAGCGCAGTTTTTGGTTCTACGTAACGGCATCTGTTTGCTAAGTCCCGGCCGGCAGCCGACAATGTCCTGCTTGTCGTCAGGCACAGACCGAACGAAACGCGAATGGACGGAAACGCACCAGTACGGGATCCGCCGCCTTCCGCCACGCTGGTGGAGAGTGAGCCGCCGCGCCCCGTCGCCTGCCCCGGCCGCGCCCGAGGCCGACAAGAAGGCGCCCTACCCGCCGGCGGCCAGCCTGCCGACCCAAGCGGGCCCACTTGGCATCCGGTTCGATCTCAACCAGGGCGCGCGCCTCGTCCTGCCCAACCGGCCCAAGGGGAAGTGGCGCGTCCGGCTGCGCGACCTCGACACCGGCAACCTCTTGTTCCAGAGCGAGAACCATGGCGCCTTCGTCAGTTCGTCCAAGCGCTTCTTCGTCCGCTTCAGCGTCGAGGCGTGGGAGCTGGACGCGGCCGGAACGCCCACCTCGGTGCTGGCCCATGAATACGACGCACGCGACCGGGACGTGCTGATCCAGTTCCCGATCGGCACGCTGGGCGACATCCTGGCCTGGTTCTCCTACGCTGCCCGGTTCGGCGAGGTGCATGGCTGTCGGCTGACCTGCCCGATGTCCGGCCTGATCATTCCGCTGCTGCGCGACGCCTATCCGGCGATCCGCTTCGTCAACCACGAGGCGTTGGCAGAGCAGGATCGGGCCTCGCTGGCGTATGCGATCTATTGCCTGGGTCTGGTGTTCGGCGATGCGGGCGGGAGCCATCAGCCGACCGATTTCCGCCATGTCGGGCAGCGAGAAGGTCTCTCCGGTGAACATCGAGGTTATGCTGGTGGCCGGGCGGAACATCGCGCAGGCGGTGGTGGCCGACGACGGACGGGGCGGCCCAAGCGCACTGATGGTGCCTCGGAAGGGCTCGACGGCGTGGCGGTGGCACTGGGTGTCAATCGCACAAACCATTGGCCGACGGTAACGGAGCGCGTCTGCCAGCCCACAAACGTGCTGGCATTCACCGTGGAGAACTGGCTGCTGACGCCAACGCAGGAACCGGCGGTTACTGTTTGTACGAGCCAACCAGCAGGCGGGGTTGCGTGGATCGTGGTGGGGTCCGAGGCAGCGGCCACGTTTCGGTTTCGATTGCGAGGAGGTCTCAGGATGAAGGTCGCTTCGGAACAATTTACCGCCGCCTGGATCGCCGTTGCCGCGACTCTGATAACGTTCGGAGTGTGTTGCGGTCGGCGGCATGACACACCATCGGGCTATGTGCCGTGAGTGAAATATTCTACTATACCGGAAATAAATTTGACGGAATATACAACTATTATGTTGGGAGCGTATTCGCTACGGTGGTGTATTACGGGCCAGGCGACTTCTCGTACACACTATACGCACCGGGACTCACCCTCAACTCAAACGCCGACCCTAGTTCGTTGGGATATCCAAACGTATTTACCGTTTCAAATGGCATCCCAATTAGTTGGCTGTTGTTCCTGAATTCGCCAGGCTATGGTACTGTTCCAGGGACCTACGATTTCATAGGAACCGCTGATTATCAGTCGGAAGGCATTATAGAAGACGGCGTTACAATAGAGAACATTCTGACCTCATCAGGCAGCGGTACTTCGCTCTCTGGTTACAACGATAATGAACCCGGAACCTGGTCGACGATCCCGCCAGCCCCAATCATCAGCGGCACCGTCGCGGGCCAGGCTGCGACCGACAATGGGATGATCTCTCCCTTCGCTAGCGTCGAGATCACCGACCTGAATGTTGGCCAGACTGAGACCGTGACCGCCGTGCTGTCCGCGACAGCGAACGGTGCGCTGTCAAACCTGGGTGGCTTCCTCTACAACGCCTCGACCGGGGCGTACACCGACACCGGCAGTGCCGCCCAGGTCACTACTGCGCTGGACGGCCTGGTGTTCACGCCAAGCGCCCTTCAGGTCGCGCCAGGCCAAGCCGTCACCACCACCTTTACGATCACGGATACCGATACGGCGGGGGCCACCGCCGCGGACAGCACTACGTCCGGCATCGCCACAGCCGGTACCGTTGCGCCGACGATTACCGGCACCGTCGCGGGCCAGACAGTGACCGACCCTGCGACCATCGACCCGTTCTCCAATGTCGCGATCACCGATCTCAATTTCGGCCAGACCGAGACCGTGACCGTCGCGTTGTCCGCGACAGCGAACGGCGTTCTGTCAAACCTTGGGGGCTTCAGTTACAACGCCTCGACCGGGGCGTATACCGATACCGGCGCCGCCGCCTCGGTGACGACTGCGCTCGACGGGTTGGTGTTCACGCCAACCGCGAATCAGGTCGTGCCCGGCCAAACCGTCACCACGACGTTTACCATCACGGATACCGATACCGCGGGGGCCACCGCCACAGACAGCACAACGACCGTCATCGCCACAGAACCGGTGCTGTTTACGACGGGCGCTGACACCGTCGATTTCAGCAACCTGACGGCGGACCAACAGGACGCGATTGCCGTCGGAGCAGATATCTACCACGGTCTCGGCGGCAGTGACGTCGTCACGCTTCCCGACGAAGCCAACTACGACGAAAGTGTGGGCAACGGGCAAACGCTCGGCTGGACGGACACGTCCGCATCGACTTTCTATACCGGTTCGCAGGTCGGAGACACCTACACCGTCAACGGAGAGGACGGCGACTACTACATCGTCGAAGGTGCGGGTACGGAAGTCATCACGATCAACGGAGACGGCGATAGCGCCATCACCACGGGGTCAGGCAGCGATACGATATCGATTACCGGGAATGGCGACAACACCATCACCGCTGGCACAGGATCAGCGACCGTTTCGATCAGCGGTACTGGAGACAACGAATTTGATGGGAATCTGACCGGCTCCGCGACCATAGCGGGCGGCGGCACGCTGGATGTTACCGGGGCATTCAGTGGGCCAGCCACAATAGGAAATGGCTCAACATTGGAGATCGGCGGGTCGTTCGGCTCGGGCGGAACGGTGGGCTTTGCCGGCACTGGCCCGAGCATGCTGGTTTTGGACGACCCGGCGGACTTTCAAGGCACAGTGGCTGACTTTGCACAGGGAGATACAATAGATCTACCCGGAATCCCGTTTCCATCGACCCCAGACAATGATGGACTTGAAGCGAATTTCAATAGCGGCACTGGTGTTCTCACGATCGACTACGCCATATTTGACGGCCTCACCAAACCGGTTGGAGCCCTCACCTTCACCGGTTACACGCAGGACCAGTCATTTGCACTATCGTCCGACGGCGATGGCGGCACGGACATCACAATGGGAGTTCCCGATCCCAACCTGTCCACACTAGCCACACTGGCCAACGCGACATACCAACAGACCACGTACACGGGTCCGGGTCTGATTGCCGATGGATACACTGTCCAGGCCGGTACCTCGGACCTTGCTGGCCTGCTTGCTGACGCATTCGTAGACGGCAACCAGATTGTTGTGGCTATTCGGGGAACGTTCCTAAAGGCTTTCTGGCAAGCCGGTAAGAATCTGCTCGCAGACGCCTCTTGGGTCGCGGGAGTCCTGGGACTGCCAAGCAGTAACCCCGACTCAATTCTGCAACAAGAGGTCACGGACGCCGCATCGTTTTTGGATCAGGTTCGACAGGAGTTCCCCGACTCGATATTGACACTCACAGGCCATTCGCTCGGTGGCGCGGTTGCTCAATTGCTGGGACTGGCTTCCAATTATACCACTGTCGGTTTCGATGCGCCAGGCGCGCAACAGTTTGACGGCGCTTTGCAAACCGCGCTAGCACCGGCGGTGGCCGCGAATGACGGCATCGCGGGCACGAATCAGAACTTTCGCATGCAGGGAGACCAGGTATCCCTGGCTGGCGACCCGATCGGGACCGAATGGACCATCCCTGATTCGACGCCCGACACCTGGTCGAATGCTCTCAACAATCATGATCCGAATACTATCATCTCCGCCATAAATTCAGCGGTTCAGACAAATGCGACCGCGACGATCGGAGGTATCTCCGGCGTACCGGCCAACGTTATCCCCGGGGCGCCTGATAGTCAGTTGCCGCTGTCTTCCTTGATACAGCCGATCTCGAGCGTCTTGCTTGGTGCCATAGAGATATTAGGTCTTGAGTTCACAGTCACGGCGGTTGCGGCGGTGGGCGCGGCCGCGGCAGGTATAGCGGCTGTCCTCCAATTTCTCGATCCCGACGGCGCGCCGAGTTACGAACTGGTTGGTGACGCGTCATCACCGAATTTCAGCGGATTTTCCCTCCCAGCCTTATCAGGCGTAGCAACCTATAACGTGAGTCTGCTGGTGAGTGGGATCTGGCAGGCAAGCCAATCCGTGACGCCCGGAGAAATAATCCAAGCACCGTTAGGTGACACTGGCATCCAGTATTCCGCGCTAGACGCCAATGGCGATGCCGTGACTTTGCCGGACGGATACGTCGTCGGCGCAGCATATGCTACGACTGGGACCTTCAATGGCACGCTAATAGAAAACTCGGCGACCGCTGTACCCTGGGCGACCGATGTCTCCGGTGATTTCGGCGATCCAACCAAGTGGGTCGGTGGCGTCGTTCCGGGCGCCTCGTCCGACGCGGTGATTTCGCAGCCGGGCGCCTATGTCGTCTCCATCGCCGCGGGCGAGAGCTTCAGCGTTGGTGCGGTGACTCTCGCCGGCACATCCAGCGCCACCGGCGCGCTCGCAGTGACCGACGCCGGTTCCATCCTGACGGTGCTCGGCCAGATGGATGTCGGCGAGGCCGGGGCCGGCAACCTGCTGATCGAGAACCAGGCGAGCGTGTTCACCGGCGGCACCTCCGCACAGGGCTTGGATGTCGCCACGCAGACGGGTGCCTCGGGCTCGGTGACTGTGAGCGGCATCGGGTCGATGCTCGAAAACACCGGGGAATTCATCGTCGGCGACGGCGGCCTCGGCAGCCTATCGATCCAGTCCGGCGGCACCGTGATCACCACGCCCGGCACGGTCGCGGTTCTGGCCGGGGCCGTTATCGCTGCGCAGAGCGGCGCCTCCGGCTCCTCGGTCAACGTGACCGGCGCGGGCTCCGACTGGCAGATCTCCGGCGCGCTGCAAGTCGGCAACGCCGGCGCCGGCGCGCTGAACATCGCCGCCGGCGCCACCGTCGCCGCCACCACGCTGGACCTCGGCGCGCAGTCCGCCGGCGCCGGCATCGTTTCGATCAGCGGGGACAATTCCAGCCTGACGACCACCGGCTCGCTCGCGGTCGGCGACGCCGGCTCGGGCGAGCTGTCCGTGCTGGGCGCCGCCAATGTCAGCATCGGCGGCGACCTTAACATCGA
Organism: Acetobacteraceae bacterium; assembly: GCA_003151425.1. GTDB lineage: Bacteria > Pseudomonadota > Alphaproteobacteria > Acetobacterales > Acetobacteraceae > Palsa-883. The sequence goes on along the minus strand of PLXO01000088.1, from coordinate 173 downwards.
CAGCGCCGGCGGCTCCGGCAACATCGACCTCGAGAACGCCGCCGGCACCGTCTTCATCGGCGGCAACCTCAACGTCGGCCTGGTCGGCGCGGCGGTGCTGACGGTGGGCCCCGGCACCACGCTGGAGCTCGACAACGGCGGGATCAATGCCGGGGCGAACTTCTCGCTGAACC
>PLXO01000127.1 GCA_003151425.1 Acetobacteraceae bacterium | reverse complement strand
GGCGGTGGCTGCGGCGGTGTGCTCGCCGGGGCGACCTTAGGCGCCGGCTGCGCACGCGGCTCGGCCCCCTCCGCCGGCACCAGCCCCGACGGCCGCGGCGTCGCCAGTTGCTGCGCCGCCCGCAACAGCGCCGCCGGCCGCGGCATCTCCGGCCACACCAACGGCGCAGTCTGGCGGTCCCGAAGCTCGAACACCGTGCGGTCCATCAACTTGCTCATCGCGATGGCGCGTCCCTGCAACCGCAGTTTCCACACCGCCGGCACGTCCACCTCCGTGACGCAGCGGAGATCCTCCATGAGGTGATACTGCAACGCGACGATCCGCGCGGCGAGAAATGCCTCCAGCGGGTCGCGCGGCCGAAGCCTGGCGATGGCGTCGACGGCGCCATCCTGTCGGGCGGCGGTTTCCTCCGCGGAGAGGCCCGGGGGATGCGGCAGGGCGTCGAGGGTGGAGCGCACCAAGACGGCGAGGGTGGCGGGACCGAGGCCGAGCGCGGCGATCTGGGTGGGAGGCGCGTCCATTTTGGTGCTCCATGAGTTGAGTTTTTTGGAACATATAATGAACGTCTAGGGGTGTCAAGGAATTGTTTCCCAATTCCTCCGATGACAAAGCAGGCGATCGGCCCCGGCGGGGCACCTGACAAATGGGGGCGCCTGTCATTGAGGGTTCTTCGCCAAGGTCGTGTCGATCACGGATATATACACGCCTACTTTTTGGCCAATTTTCGGAGACTGAGTTGGCGGAATTGCTTTCCGAAGGACTGCCAGAGATTTCGAGATTGCTCGCGCGGTGGCAGGCTGAGTTTTGGCCAGCGTTTCTAGAATCGACACGATCGCAATCTCATAAGCGATCATCGCGGCGCCCACGGCCTCGTATTGGTCGCCGGCGGCTGATTTGCGTGAGGCCATAGCCATTCGCTCTTTGGTCGGTGTTGCAGCTACCAAGATAGCGAACGGAGGGGCGGGAGTCGCGAGGTTCCCGCCCCTCACAACCGGAAGGAAAAACATATGTCGGCTAAAGGGTTGCAAGTTGGTTTGGCCATCAGGGACCGCGATAGTCCGGGTCGTGCCGCCCGGCGTCTTCATCCCGTTGCCATTTCATCTCGGAAAGCAGTCCCCGGATACGATCGAGTTGCTGGGTCATAAGTCGTAGTTGCTCGAACAGAACCAACCCAACCCCACCGATGAGGACGAAGATGCACCATTCAACGGACATAACCCGCTCCCTTTATCTTGCCAAAGAGGTTGCATCTACCATCCGGACTGGCGCGGCTGGCGCGTCCCTTGGTTGGCCCTGCCTCATGGTACTACCCAGGGGGTTTTTCGATAGCGAAGTCGAGGAGGGCCTTAAGATTGGGCTTTGTCCCTGTCGCGGCACAGAACCGGACGAACTGGTCATGGTCCACTTCAACATCGACAAGGGTTCCGCCTTGCCGGAGCCGTTCACTTCGATGCTTATGGACGAACTCAAGCCAGCCATCGTAGGTATCGGCGAGGTCAGAACCAAGATCACGCCGGAAGGCATCGTACTGCTCCGGACGCAGAACCGGCACGGAGAAGACCGTAGCCATGACATTCACTCCCCTGGTCGGTGTTGCTCGGGCATGATAGCCGGACGCTATCCAGTCGTGCTAGGAAGCCGCTATGGATGACCCAGAACCGACCGAGGAAGAGATCGACGCCCGCGCTCGTGAGTTGGCGCGCAAGGTCATGTCGATGCCTTACAAGCCGCAGGAGTGGCCGAGGAAGGTCGTGCGCAAACCGGTGGTCAGGCCCGAAAAGCCGGCCAAGGACGCCGCTAAGCCCTGACGTAGCAGGGGCGGCGGGATTGCTCCCGCCCCGCCCGTCGAACCGACTGATACTTCGCCTAGCTAAACCGCGCCAGCGTGCGCGTTCAGTTCATCCGTTGCCATCCGGCCGCCTGATAACCGGCCGCGCAACTGCGTGCTGCCGAATTGTCCATCATGGTCTGAGCTATCGGGAAGAAGGATGCCCCGCTGTTCTTTTCACAGCGTACAATCTCGCCAGTGGTTGGATTCTTGAGGATGATCAGTTCGGATTGCACACATCCCGCCAACGTTAGGGCAGCAAGCCAGATGATTCGCATTGTTCCCCCCGAGTGCCGCCGGCAACCCGGCGCGGCATTTCCGCAGTAGCAGAATCAGGAACCGGTTGCCACCCGCGCCACGGCGGACTCGACTCTTCCTCACGCCTGCGTGACGGTTCCTGGCTGCGCTTCCGCTGGGGCACGGCTGGGGAGGGAGTGACCATGTCATGGACCCTGGATGGGAAGGACGAAGCCGACGCCATAAAGGAGATCAACACTCTTTCGGACCGGGCGGCAGCCATCTTAGCTGGCGCCATATTGGATGACCGGCTGGGGGGTGCATTAAGGGGTGCGCTTCGTGACCATCGGAAAAACGCTCAGACGACCGTCCAGGAAATGATGTTCGATAATATGGCGCCGCTGGGCACGTTCAGCGCCAAGATAAATCTTGGTCTGATGATAGGGTTGTATGGCCCAAGCGCGTGGCGCGATCTGCATTACATACGGGATATCAGGAATGGGTTTGCCCATGACCCAGGGATGCGAGATTTCAGAGTTGATCGCGCCGAGTCACTGGCTATGAACCTCAAGGGTTTTGCGAAACACACTTTCCCGAGGGGGACGCCAGAAGCCAAAACGCCTCGCGGTGTTAATCCAAAGATGTTTGAGGAGGAGCTTGCCGAACAGTTGGCCGACGCAAGGCGCAGGTACCTGCTTTGTGTCCGCGTCTACCTGTTGGCCCTCAGCTTTCCTCTCTCCGGACCAACGATCCATTCGGGAATACCACCCTTTTGATCGCTGTAAGCCGAGGATCACTGGAAGACATAAGCATCCCCGCGAAAATCTTCGAGTAGCCCGCGCCTCGGCGATCAGGAAGGTCCTCGTATGAGACATTCACTCCGTCTACCGCCTCGATCATCTCGGGCGTGATCTCGATCTCGGCCGCCAGCCTGTCACGCATGTCCGCGTCTGCCATGATTCTCTCCGTCTTTCAAGCGAAGCCTTAGCAGGGTGCTACCTCGCAAAAATGCTCCAGCAGCCAGAACGGTCGTGGTGGCCTGTTCTACGTGCTGACAAATAGCCAGCTATTTGAAGGAGTGAATGCACTCATCGCTGGCGATACGGCGCCGCCGAGTGTGCCGGCCCGCTGAATCGGCGTCATCTCTCTCGCATGTGCTGGAATACGAAGTTGCCTTCGGCATCGGGCCGATACACCAAGTCGTGCGTCCGCCAGCCGTCAAGCAGTCGGCATACCGTTACTCCTGCGGTGAAGCCAGTGAGCCGCCGGACACTCTGGCCGAGAATGTTTCTTCCGATCCCTGCACTACCGCCGTCGCTCGACGTCCAGCGTCGGTTTCGCAGACTTCCAGCCACCTACCGGTACTGATCATAGCCTGCTTCTCATCTCCATCGCGCTCCTCAGTCAACTCGGGACATCGGTGCTCTCCACCCTGTGCGAATCGTCAGCCGTCCGTGACGCACGACCTGACCAGCCTACTTCTTCCAGTGAATTGTGCCAGGATGGTCGCCGCGGGCACGGATCGCGTTCAAGTCCGCGTAATGATAGCACGCGGCGGCGCCGGGTTCATGCCCGATCGGGCACCGCGTCAAGCCCGAACGATCGCGCGTTCCGGGATTTCTCCGGTGTCAGATTCGCCATATCCGGCAAGTTCGTTGCCACAGTGGCCGCCCTCCGGCCACCTGTGGCCGAGTGGACCCGGCGCGTCGCGCCAAGGCGAATTGATCCACGTCAATGTGCGCCGGCTTCCTGCCGGCTACCAGCGCTACCTTAAGCAGCCTGGGCACCAATTCCCGTGAGACCAGCCGCGCAGCGGCCGGCGATCCGGGGGAACCAACCCAAGGAAGCAGGAGGAAACGCAATGACCTTGGCTCTGACCCGTCGTGGCTTCACCCGGGGCGGCGTGGCCCTCGGCCTCGCGTCCGGCACCCTGGCGCGGCCGGCGATCGCCGCCAGCGAGCCGATCCGCATCGGCTGGCTCGCCGCGCTGACCGGCCCCAGTTCGACGCCGGCCATCGGCTTCGATCGCGGCGTGCGCTACGCAGTGGACAAGATCAACGCCGCCGGCGGGGTGAAGGGGCGCATGATCGAGCTGGTCACCCGCGACACCCAGGGCGATCCCACCAAGGCGGTGAACGCCACGCAGGAGATGATCAGCCGGCTGAAGGTGCACGCCATCTGGGGGCCGACCAACTCCGGCGAGTCGCTCGCCATCACCCCGATCATGGCCCGCTTCAAGATGCCCAACATCCACCCCTGCGTGGTGGACAGCCTGATCGATCCGGTGAAATACCCGAACGCGTTCCGTCTCGCGCCGTCCAACGGGCAATGGGACGACGCGGTGCGCAACTACTGCTTGAAGATCGCCAAGGCGAAGCAGGTCGCCGTGGTCGGCGACACCACCGGCTACGGCACGTCAGCCGTCGCCGCCTCGGTCGTCGCGTTCAAGAAGGACGGGGCGGAGGTCGTCTACCAGGCGCAGATCGACGCCACCCAGCCGGACGTGATGCCCGACATGTTGCGGATGAAGAACGGCGGCGCGCAGGCGATCGTTGTCTGGTCGGTCTCCGCCGCGATGGAGGCGCGCCTGTTCGACGCACGCGCGACGCTGCACTGGGACGTGCCCTTCGTCGGCCACCCCGCTATGGGCACCGGCGAGATCAAGGGCCTCGTCGCCAAGGCAGAGAATTGGGACAAGGTCTATATCATCGGCTACAAAAGCTGCAGCTTCGACGCATCCGGCAAGCTGCCCGAGCGGACCCAGACGTTCGTCGACAGCGTAAAGGGCAAGATCGAACTGGACGACACCTCGTTGTGGTGGGTGGTGTCGGGTGTCGACGTCATCAACCTGGTGGCCAAGGCGGTCGCCGAGACAGGGTCAAGCGAGGCGGCCGACATCATCGGCTACTGGAACACACTGAAGGACTACCCCGGGCTGTTCGGCGACTACACCTACACGCCGCAACAGCACAACGGCTATCCGACCAACGAGGTGGTGATGTCGAAGGCGAATTCCTCGCGCGCGGGCGCCTTCGACCTCGCCCCGGGCTACACCGCCTGATCCGGCATGCTGCCCAACATCCTCGCCGCCGGACTGGCGATCGGCGCGGTCTACGCGCTGATCGGCGTCGCCTACAACGTGATGTTCACCGCCTCGCGGGTGATGAGCTTCACCGCGGGCCAGCTCGGCATGCTGGGCGGCGTGCTCGGTGCGCTGTTCATCCGCCGGCTCGGCATCCCGGCGATCATCGGCTTCCCACTGGCGCTCACCGGTTGCGCGCTGGTCGGCGTGGTCACCGAGATCGTCGCGGTGCGCCCGGTGCTGGGCAGCCTGGAGAAGCATCTCTACGTGCTCTCCACGCTGGCCTTCGCGCTGATGATCCAGCAGTTCACCGCGATCGAGTGGAGCACCGAGCCGCAGCCGTTCCCGCGCCTGTTCGGCATCGGCAACGGCGGGGTGACGGACGAGAAATTCTGGCTGCCGGTCATCGCCTGCGCTGCGGCGATCGGCGGGCTGGAGTTCCTGTATCGCCGCACCCTGATCGGCCACGCGTTCCTGGCCATCGCCGAGGATAATTTCGCTGCCCGCGCGCTGGGCCTGCCGGAGCGCAACCTGCGCATGCTCGGCTTTGCGCTGGCCGGGGCAATCGGCGGGCTGGCCGGGTTCTCCTCCGGCGAGCTGCTGCTGGCGTTCTTCGCCAACGGGGCGCTGCTGAATTTTTATGGGTTCGTGCCGGTGGCGCTGGGCGGGCTGGGCAACAACCGCGGCGCCATCATCGGCGGGCTGGCGCTCGGGCTGTTCCAACAGGCGGCAAATTTCATCGTGGGCGGCGTGTTCGCCTCGGTCGCCGTGTTCGCGGTGTTCATCGTCGTGCTGCTGGCGGCGCCGCAGGGGCTGTTCGGCGCGCCGGCCGCGCGGCGGGTGTGATGAGCGCGGCAAGGGAAGGCCTGGTCGCCGCGCCACGCCTGCCGGGCCGCGCGGCCGCCATGCTGCGCGGCGCGCTGCCTTGGCTGCTGTTGCTCGGCCTCGCGCTGGCGTTGCCGTTCACCCGCAACGACTACTGGGCGGTGATCGCCTCCCGCGCGGCGATCTATTGGGTGCTGGTCGCCGGCCTCAACCTCGTGGTGGGGTTCGGCGGGCAATTGGCGATCGGCTACGTGGCACTGCTGACCCTCGGCGCCTACACCGCGAGCGTCCTGGTGGCGCGCACCGGCCTGCACCCGTTCCTGGCTTTCGCCGCGGCGGGCGGCGTCGGCGCGATTGCCGGCGTCATCGTCGGCCTGCCGGCATTGCGGCTGCGCACCTTCTATTTCGCCATGACCACGCTCGGCTTCGCCACCATCGTCACCCAGGTGGCGCTGGCCTGGCAGAGCGTGACCGGCGGCGGCATCGGGGTCGCCGGTCCGGTGATGCCGGCGCCGTTCGACACGCCGTGGGGCTTCTATCTGTTCTGCCTGTTCTGTGCCGTGGCCTCCACGTGGATGACGGCCAACGTCGCGCGCAGCCGGTTCGGCCGCGCACTGATCGCGATCCGTGACGCCGAGGTGGCGGCGGAGGCCACCGGCATTTCCAAGCCAGTGCTGCTGCTGTCGGTATTTCTGCTCTCGGGCGCGTCGGCGGCGGTGGCCGGCGGGTTGTTCGCCACGCTGCAATCCTACATCACGCCCGATGCGTTCACCTTCGACCTGTCGGTGCTGTTCTTCATTGCCATCCTGATCGGTGGGCGCGGCTCCATCCTCGGGCCGCTGCTCGGCACCATCCTGCTGACCGTGCTGCCGGAATTCGCCGCGCCGCTGGTCGCGTGGTCCACCTTCCTCTATGCCACCCTGCTGCTGGTGATCGTCCTGGCGATGCCGGGCGGCATTGCCGATCTGCTGGATTTCCGCAACCGCAAGCCGCTGGACGGCGACCGGGCGATCGTGCCGCGGCCCGCCCTGCTGGTCGGCATGCTGGACCACGTCGCGGCGCGCGACCGCATTGCGCTGCAGGGCGTCGTACTGAGCTTCGGCGGCGTGCGCGCGATCGACGGCCTCGATCTGGAGATCCGCCCCGGCCAGGTGCATGGGCTGATCGGCCCCAACGGCTCGGGCAAGACCACCACGCTCAATGTCATCTCCGGCTTCAACGCAGCGGAGGCCGGCGCGGTGACCCTGGGACAGTCGCCGTTGCGCTCCGGCGCACCGCAGACCCGTGCGCACCACGGCATCGCCCGCACGTTCCAGACCCCGCGCAGCATCGGCGAGGCTTCCGTGCTGCAAAACGTCATGATCGGCGGCACCATCACCGGCCGCGGCAGCCTGCTGGAATCGCTGTTCTGCCTGCCGCGGCATCGCGCCGATGAACGCCGGCTGACGGCGCAGGCCATGCACGCGCTGCGCATCGTCGGGTTGGAGTCGCTGGCCGGCGTGCGCGCCGACCGGCTGCAACACAGCGAGCTGCGCTTCATGGAGATCGCCCGCGCGCTGATGCTGCACCCCGCCTTTCTGCTGCTGGACGAGCCGGCCGCCGGCCTGTCCGCCGAGGAGATCAGCCGCCTTGGCGAGCTGATCGTGCAGATCAGCCGTTGCGGCACCGGCGTGCTGCTGGTGGAGCACCACGCCGACCTGATCTTCGACATCTGCGACCACGTGACGGTGCTGAACCTGGGCAAGCAGCTCGCCGCCGGCACGCCGGCCGAAATCCGTGCGCACGAGGAGGTGGTCAGTGCCTATCTCGGCGGCTGAACCCCTGCTGTCGCTGCGCGGACTGACCGCCGGCTACGGCAAGATCGGCATCCTCCACGGCGTCGATCTGACGGTGGAACAAGGCCAGATCGTCGCGCTGCTCGGTCCCAACGGCGCCGGCAAGACCACGCTTCTGCGCGCGGTGTCCGGATTGCTGCCGTGGAGCGGGGAGGCGCGCTTCGCCGGTGCGGACCTTGCCGGCGTGTCGCCGCGCGAGGCGGCGCGCCGCGGCCTGGTGCACGTGGTGGAAGGTCATCGCGTGTTCACCCAGCTCTCCGTCACCGACAATCTGCTGCTGGCCGGCTATGACCTGCCGCGCGGCGAGCGGGTCGGGCGCGTTGCGGAGGCGCTGGCGTTCTTTCCCGAGATCGACGCCAAGCGGGAGCAGCGCGCCGGCGCGCTGTCCGGCGGGCAGCAGCAGATGCTGGCGGTGGCGCAGGGCCTGGTGCGGCGGCCGCGCCTGCTGATGCTCGATGAGCCGTCCGCCGGGCTGTCGCCGGTGCTGGTGGACCGCGTGCTGGCGGTGGCAGCGAAGTTGCGCGACGGCGGCACGGCAGTGCTGTTGGTCGAGCAATTGATCGAGAAGGCGCTGCGGCTGGCGGACCGGGTGTTTGCCCTGTCGCGCGGGCGCGTCGTGCTGGAAGCGGCGACCGGCGAACCCGGCTTGCCGCAGCGGCTGGAGCAGGCGTATTTCGGTCAGAACGTTCCGCCAGGTGTGTATGCGTGAGGGGGACAGCGTCTACTCGGCGCGGGCGATATCGGTTTTCACAAAGTCCTCGCCTTTGAACAGCAGACCGGCGCGGTTTGCCCTGGCGCACGCGTAGGCAAAGCAATCGCCCATGTTGAGCGCCGCCGGATGGCGGCCTTTGCCATACTGGGCGTATGCATCCGCCGCGATCTCGAATTCTCGTTCGCCAATACCGACGAACTGGAACTGACCGACCTCCAGGAAGCGGCCGACATGGGTGCGGGCGGCGGGGACGGAGAATGTGTAGCTGCGGCAGAGGCCGGCGACCGTCTCCCAAACCGAAACGGCGGAGCAAAGCCGCGACCGATCGGCTTCCAGCAGGTCAGCCAGCGCGGCGGCCTCCGGCTCGGCCGCGATGATGGCGATCAGGGCTGAAGCGTCCGCGAAAATCATCAGAGCCCGTCGGACAAATCATCGAAGAACGCTTTGTCGGCAGCCTGTCCGGTGGGGGGCGGGAGCGGGTGCTGCTTGCGCAACGCGGCAAAGCGTTCGCGCAGCGGGACGGCGGCGGCCGCACGATCCAATTCCGCCTTTACGGCGATTTTTACGGCATCCTGCTTTGACACGCCGCGCAGCTTTGCCAGTTCGGCGACAAGGTGTGCTGTCATGTCGTCCTTGATGTAGAGCGGCACGCGGTCCTCCGAAGATATCCGAATATCCACAAAAGCATATCCGGATATGACGGTGGTCGCAACCCACTGCAAGGCCACAAGCTGCCGCCTTCCCGTTGCCAGATCCTGGCCGTTGCTAAATCGTGACAGTACGATCTCATTGCAACGGCTGGGAACAAGCGCGCCAACGGCGGGCGGAGTCAGACTCCGGTTGCCGCGTTTCCGCTGGTCAATCTCATTTCCCGAACACCGCGTCCGGCAGCCACAGCGTCATCGACGGCCAATAGGTTATCAGCCCCAGCACCAGCAGCAGGATGACCAAAAACGGCAAAATGCCGCGAATCACCTCGCCCATCGGCGCGTCGGAGATGGTGGACAACACAAACAGGTTCAGCCCGACCGGTGGGTGCACCAGCCCCACCTCCATGTTGTGGGTGAAAATGATGCCGAAATGCACCGGATCGACGCCCAGCGGCACCAGCACCGGCGCCAGGATCGGCATCACCAGCAGCAGCGTGCTGACCACCTCCAGAAAGCAGCCAATCACCAGCAGCAAGATGTTGATTGCCAGCAGAAACTCCCAGGTGCTCATGCCCTGCTTGACGGCGAACTCCACCAGCCTCGCGGGCAGGCCCGAGCCGGTCATCCAATGGCCGAACACCAGAGCTGTAGCGATGATCAGCATGATCACCGCGGCACTGCACAGCGCCCCGGCAATCACCTCCAGCGTGCGGGTCCATGGGAAGCCCCGATAGACGATCAGGCTGACCAGCAGCGAGGTCACCGCGGCCAGCGCCGCCGCCTCCGTCACCGTCGTGAAGCCGCCATAGATACCGGCCAGCACCACGGCCGGCACCGCCATCGCCGGCACCGCCCGCAACGTCACGCGCAGCCGCAGAGCGATCGGCATCGCCGGTTCGGACGGGAAGTTCTTGTATCGCGCGTACCACAACACCCACAGGAAGAACGCGCCCGCCTGCAGCAGACCCGGCAGGATGCCCGCCAGGAACAGCCTCGGCACCGATTGTTCCGTAACGATGCCATACAGGATCAGCGCCAGCGACGGCGGGATCACCACGCCGATGGTGCCGGACGCGCCGAGCACGCCAAGCGAGAACCCCCGCGGATAGCCTCGCGCCAGCATCGCCGGCAGCAGGATCGTGCCCATCGCCAGCGCGGTTGCCACCGAGGAGCCGGAGATCGCCGCAAATAACGCGCAGGACACCACCGCCACCAAGCCGAGCGAGCCCTTCACGCCGCCCAGCCAGGCGATCGAGAGATCGACCAACGCCTGCGCCACGCCACCGCGCCGCATGAACGCCGCCGCCATGACGAACAGCGGCAACGCCATTAACGTGGTGGAGTTGAGCTGGTCGATCATGTTCTGCGCCACGCCGATGATCGGCTGGCCGGACAGGAAATACAGCACCGACGCGCAGGTGCCGAGGACCAGGAAGATCGGCATGCCCGCTGCCAGCAGGCCGAAGAACAGCAACAGGAAGCCGACAGCCCACATGCCGCGTGTCGGTCTACTCGACGACCGATTGCGTCAGCGCAGCCGGCGCTTCGTGCGCGATCGCGCGACCCACCGTCATCGTCGCAGGATCGAACCAAAACGCATAGCGCAGCAGCCGGGTCACAAAGCGGATCAGCATCAGCAGGCCGCCGGTCGGCAACGCGGCGTAGTAGATCCACAGCGGAAACTGCAGGTCCGACGAACTGCGCTGATCGAGCATCTGGGCGGTGTCCACCACCTGCCAACCGCACCAGACCATGCCGAATGTGAAAGCAATCGCCACCAGGCAGTTGAACATCTCAACCCAGCGCTGCGCACCGGGCGGCAGCAGGCGCAGCACCAGGTCGGGGCGAACATGCCCATCGGTGCGGGCCAGTTGGCTGCCGGCGATCATCACCGCCCAGACGGCGATGTAGACGATGACCTCCTCGGCCCAGGTGATCGCACCCGCCGGATTGATGTAGCGGCCGAACACCTGCACCACGGCGATCAACAGTGCGACCGCGCCGAGCACGCCCACCAGGGTGCGCTCGATGCGGTTCCACATCCGGTCGATGCGCGCGAACGTGCCGCGCGCGCCGGATCGTTCCGTTGTCGGGTCAGACGCCGACATCCGCCATGACCAGCTTCACCAGCTCCGGTGAGATGCGCGCGTCGGCAACCACCTTGTCCTGGTCTTTGACCATCTTGGCACGCGTGGCGTCGCGCTCGGCCTGGGGCACGTCGACGAAGGTCACGCCGTGTTGCGTCAGCTCGTCGCGCGCACGAAGCTGCGACTTCGCGGTGTTCTCGCGCCACGTCGGCAGGTTGTCCGCCCAGAGCTTCAGCACCGTCTCCTGCATCTTGGGACCCAGCTTGCCCCAGAACGCCTGATTGACCAACGGCACATAGAGCCCCATGCCCATGCCGTCCTGCAGCGAGTGGCGCATGCCGGAATCGTACAACTTCGAACTGTTGGTGCTTTCATTCGTGCTGATCAGGCCGTCGAATGTGCCTTGCGACAGCGCCAGCGGCACGTCCGGCCAGGCGGTCACGTTGGCGATGCCACCGAAAAAGCGGATCCGCGCGGAATTCAGCACGCCGCCTGGACTGCGCAGCTTCATGCCCGACAGGTCGGCCAGGGAGTTGAGCGGCTTCTTGGTGGAATACCACTCGTTGAAGCCGAGATCGAACCAGCCGCCCAACACCTCGACATGCAGCTTGTCGGTGATTTCCTTGTTGACGAACTTGCCGCCGGCGCCGTCAGCCGCCTTGTGGGTCTTGTCGATCGGCTGGCCATAGAAGATCGGCAACTGCGAAAAATCGGCGTCGGCGACAAAGCCGGTGATCGTCCAGGTGCCGGGACAGGCCATCTCGACCTGGCCCTGCACCAGCGCCTTGACCACCTGCAGATCAGGGAACAGCGCGCCGCTCTCGAACAGCTTGGTCGTCACCTGCCCGCCGGACGCCGCCTCGATCTTGCCAAGGAAGTCGCGGAAGGCGACGTTCCGTGGGTGCGAGGGCGCCGTGTCCAGCGAAGCGCGCAGCTCAATGGGAGCATCGCCCCGCGCATGGCGGAGGATGCTGAAACTCGTGACGGTGGCGACCGCCGCACCCGCAAAGGCGCGGCGCGAAATGCGCTGCTGCATCGACGTCTCCCTTGGACCGCGCCGACAGAGACCAGCCGGCAACCAAGAGTGATGGCGACCCCCTCACCGCGCGTCAATGTCCAACCCGCCACCCGGGGTGTGCGCCTCCGCGAAGCAAGGCCAGGGGTTTCGCCCCTGGACCCCACCAAGGGGCGCTGCCC
>PLXO01000071.1 GCA_003151425.1 Acetobacteraceae bacterium | reverse complement strand
CGTCTGAAACTTCCTTTTCGAAAGTCAGTTTGTCCTTCGCGGCTCCCATCTGCACTCGGCCGCTGCCAGCGTCGAGGCGCAGGAACTGATCGGTCTCCGGATGCGCTTCAAGGCCAATATCTCCGCCAGCGGGGATCGACATCAGCGTCACTTGCAGGTAGCGCCCGCTCCAGGCGACTGAACGGTAATTTGTGTTTTCCTTCGTCGCGCGTTCAATGTCGAACGATTGCGGCTGTGGCCCCATGTCTTTGATCCGGTCAGCAATGCTGCCCATGACTGATCTCCTCAAGATTGCGGGCGATGCAATGCCTCGCATTGCAATCGACAATTTGTTGCACATCGCGATGACAATATCACGCCATACTTTGACCGCGGGAAGGTTCGGAAAATACCCAGTCAATGCTGCATTCAGGGCGTGATTGCTTCGGGATAACCCGTCATCTCTTCTCGCCCCGAGGCCATCCGTCATGCGGTCTGGCCCTATCTTCGGTTCACAGCTCGCGTCGATCCAAATCTAGGCTCTTCCGAAAAGACTTCCGCCGCTGCCAAGGTCTCAGTTGGGTCACGTATGGCCAATCAGGCAGTGTCGGTGCGGCGCACCAGCCGCTCTATATGTAGTGGGTGTCTGTCTTAACCGGATAGGCACGTATAAACGATTCGGCCGCGCGCGTACCCAGTTCGGCGAGCGGTGGCGCGCCTCCGGGTGCCGAGACGAGCGCCATCAGGAGCTCGATCCTGGCGCCCGGTCGATCGACGATCCCGCAGAGTTCTTCGATCTCGGCGGCTCGCGCCGCGCTCAGAACCGGATCGGCAAAGAGGTGGAACTTGGTTGCGATCTCCGCGTCGGAGAGCGGCATCTCGGGGTCGCCGCGGGGCGTCCGCGGTCCTGACTCCAGAACACGCCCGTCGGTCAGGTAGAGCGTCACGTCGGCCCAGCGCTGGCGTGTGCTGATCTTGGTGTAATGCTCGAGCTCGACGATCTCCGTTGCGCGGCTGATGCGCAGGATCTCCGGGTCGCGCAGCACAGCCTCGCTGAGTTCCTCGACGCCGATGCGGCGGCGCGCGATCATCGTCGCCACCGGAAAAGCGATCGCATAGGTCAGTTCATCGAGCGACTGCGGCTCGTGGCCGCCTAGACGCGTCGCATAATGGAAGCTGCGGATGCGCACCCGCGCCACATCACCGCTTTGCAGCCCATTGGCCCGCATCAGATCGTCGGCCGCGTCGATCGAGGAATGCGCCCAGCGGCAAACGGGATACGGTTTGTAGAAGGTGTTCAGGACCTCCCAGCGTGTGCCGAGATCGGACCAGAACGACGCGACGTCATCGCCCTCGGCGGTGATGGCGGGGGCACCGGTGAAGCCGATCTCCGCCAACAGCGCCGCCGAGACGCCCGTCGGTGCGCCCCAGCCGACGCCGTCGCGCACCATGCTCGGATAGTCGATGCAGCGCATCATCTGGCTGCGCGGGCCGTGGTATTCGGCGATGCCGGCGGCTTGTCGGATCCCCTCGACGTCGAGCCCCATCAGCTTGGCTGCCGCGACAGCGACGCCGACCGCGGTCCAGGACCCCGAGGTGTGATAGTCCGGGACGGTGGCGTGCTGCGCGAGGCCGGCGCGATACGACACCTCATAGGCCACCGCGAGCGCGGTCATCAGCGTCCGGCCATCGATCGGCCGGCCAAGCCCCAGCAGCATGTCGGCGATCGCGAAGACGCCCGGGAAAACCGCAGAACCCGCGTGACCCTTGACCGCGGAATAGCCGTCATGGGCATCGATCGAATCGATGGTAAATGCGCCCGCCAGGGCGGCGCCGGCAGGGCTGGCGCGGCCTCCATCGAACAACAACCGGCTCGACGGCGCGTCCGGCGCCGAGCACCACCAACGGCGCGCGAAGCTGCGGGCCTTGGCGGAGAGGGCGGTCGTGCTTCCGATCGCCGCGACCCCCATCGTGTCGAGCAGGCTGCGGCGCAGTACGCGGACGACCTCGTCCGGCAAATCCTCGTAGCGGAGGTCGCGGGCGAACGTGGCGAAACCGATGGGCATGGGCTGTGGTGTCCTTCGCGTCAGTTTGTTGGGTCGAAAACGTCTATCTGCCATCTCCTCACACACCCAAACCAACGACTTGCCCTACCCACCCGTCACCATCTGCGCCACCCCCAGCACGCGGGCCAGCGTCCCGGAATCCGCCTGACCCGTCACCGCCTCCGGTCGCCAGTGGCGCTGGAACGCGCGCAGCACGCTGGACAGCGCGGGGTCGAGCGCGCCCTCCGGCACCACCCGATAGCCAATATCGGCCAGCGCCGCCCGCACGCCCCGCAACCCCGCCGCGTCGCGCACCACACCGGTCGTGCCAAGGTCCGGCACCCCCACCGGCCAAAGCCCGACGCCATTCTGCGCCAGGCCCTCCCATTCGAATTTTTCCCCCGGATCCTCCTTCCGATCCGGCGCCACGTCGCTGTGCGCGACAATGTTGCGCGCCGGGATCGAATGCCGCGACAGGATCGACAAACACAAATCGCACACCGCGGCCAATTGCAGCACCGGGAAATCCCGATATCCAAATTCGTGCCCGGGATTGACGATCTCGATACCGACCGAGCGCCCGTTCAGCTCCGAGTGCCCGCGCCAGTACGACACGCCGGCGTGAAACGCCCGCCGCTCCTCTGCCACCAGGCGCAGCACGAACCCGTCCTCATCCACCACGTAGTGCGAGGACACCTTCGCCGCCGGATCACGCAGACGCTCGACCGCCTCCCGGGCGCTCCGCATGCCGGTATAATGCAGGATCAGCATGTCGATCGGCACGCCCTCCGGCCGGTCGTCCTGGTTGGGACTGAACAGGTCGCGGATCGCCGGGCTCACAGGCCCCGCTCGCGCTTGATCTGGTCCCAGGCGGCGTTGATCTGCGCCACCTTGTCGCTGGCCCGCGCGATGAACTCCTGTGGCACGCCGCGCGCGGCGAGGCTGTCCGGGTGGTTCTCTCGCATCAACTGCTTCCACGCGTTGTGCAGGTCCTCGTCACCGGTGGTGCGGGGCACGCCCAGAACGGCATACGGGTCCGGCGCATCGCTCGGCGGCGGGCGCGGCGTCGCACCGCGCGCGCGGTCCCACGCGGCCTGGTCCAGCCGGAAGCCGCCATGCGTGCGCGACAGGAAGTTGTATTCTTGTTGGTTCAGCGGACCGTCGGCGCGCGCGACGAAGAACAGCGCGGTGAGCACATCCTCCAGCATGCCGCGATTGTCGGCAAAGATCTCGCCGAGCTGGTCCGCGTAGCCCTCGAACCCGTCGTTGCTGTCGCGCGCCTGGTCGAACAGCCGGCCGATATCGCGCACCGATTCGGGCGGAATGCGGAACTGGCGCTTGAACGCGTCGATCTCGGCGCGCGACACCGGGCCGTCGCATTTGGCGAGCTTGGCCGACAGCACCACCGCGGTGATCGCGAAGAGCTGGTCCTTGCGCCCGAGCAGGGCCGCGACGCGCGCCGGGGTCCAGGCGGAGATGCTCGGCTGGACGCCGAACGGCAGGTGGAGGCTGGGGATCGCGCCGGAGTCCGCGACATGGCCGAGCGCGGCGCCGACCACGGCCCCGAACGGCCCGCCCACGGCGAACCCAGCCACGCCACCGATAATCTTGCCCCAGTAGCCCATCCAGCCGGATTAGCACGCAGAGGTTGCCAAGGACACAACGCCCCAACCCCTCCCCCCAACCCCTCCCCCCAACCCCCTCCCTCAAGGGGAGGGGGAGATTCACGCTCCCCCTCAGCCCCTCAGCCCCTCAGCCCCTCAGCCGTGCAGCAGCTTGGGATCCGCCAGGCTGGTGTCCTGCCCCTTCACCGGGTCGGCGATCGCGGCCTCAAGGCTCGTCGCGCCCTTCCATTCCTCGGGCGGGCGCACACGCTCGTCGCTGCCGACCTGGTCGATGCCCCAGTAGACCTCCAGCCGGTGGTTGTCCGGATCGCGGAACTCCACCGCGAGCTGCACGCCGGCGCGGCGCCGACCGTCGAAATCGATCTTCGCGTCATGCTTGCGCAGGTGCTCGCGGAACCGCACCAGCTCGTCCAGCGTCGACAGCTCGAACGCGACGTGATGCATGCCGCGGCCCTGCTCCGGGTCCTCGGTGGCCTGGAACAGCGCGATCCCGTGATGGTCGGCGTTGCAGCGCAGGAACACCGCGCCGCCCGGCAGCTCGTCGCCGGCGTAAACGTCGGAAATCTTGAAGCCCATCACCTCGGTGTAGAACCTCGTCGAGCGCTCGATGTCGCGCACGTGCAGCACGACGTGGCCGATCTTGTTGATGCGGAACGGCAAGCCATGCGGCCGTCCCATGCGCCCGACCCGTTCTGCGTCCATGATCCACCTCGGATGAAGCTGTCCGGACGGGCACCGCGCCCACCCCTCCCACGCGCAACGTACTCGACCGGCCGAGGGGCGGAAAGCGCGAACATTTCCGTGAGCGGCGAAAACGGCATACCCTGGTGGCATGACGATCCAGGGAACGCCGATGCACAGGCCAACAGACAGCGACCGCGGCGCCGGGGACAGCCCCAGGGACAACGGCGTGCGGCTGGAACGCATGGGCGATGTCGGGCTGATCCTGGTGGATCATCCGCCGGTGAACGCGCTGTCGCAGGCGGTGCGCAAGGCGCTGATCGCCGCGCTGGCAGGCGTGGTCGCCGACACCAGCCTGCACGCCGCGGTGATTGCCTGCGAGGGCCGCACCTTCATTGCCGGCGCCGATATCCGTGAGTTCGACCGCACGCCAGCCGGGGGCCAGGCCGAGGTCACCACGCAGGATCTCGTCCGCGCGCTGGACGCCTGCCCCAAACCCGTCGTGGCGGCGATCCACGGCACCGCGCTCGGCGGCGGGTTCGAGGTGGCGCTGGCCTGCCATTCCCGCATCATCGCGCCGGACGGGTTCGTCGGCCTGCCGGAGGTGCGGATCGGCATCGTGCCCGGCGCTGGAGGCACCCAGCGCCTGCCGCGGCTGGTCGGCCCGCTGATCGCGTTGGAGATGATCACCTCCGGCCGGCACGTGCCCGCCGACGAAGCCATGTCCCTCGGCCTGGTCGACGAGGTCGCCACCGACCTGCGCCGCGCCGCCGCGGACCGCGCCCGCTACCTGGCGGCGGCGGGCCACCTGCCACGCGTCGCCGACCGCGCGGTGCCGGCCTACGACCAACCGGCGTTCGAAGCCGCCGTCGCGGCGGTGAGGCGGCGTGCCCGTGGCGCGATCGCCCCGGTGCGCGCGGCCGAGGCGATCGAGGCGGCCCTGCGCCTGCCGCTTGCCGAGGGCATGGCGTTCGAGGCCACGATCAACCACGCGCTGCGCCCCGGGCCGCAGTCGCGCGCGCTACGGCACCTGTTCCACGCCGAGCGGATGGCGGCGCGCATGCCTGCTGGCGCCTCGCCCTGGCCGCTGCGCCGGGTTGGCGTGGTCGGCGGCGGCACGATGGGGTCCGGCATCGCGGTGGCCCTCGCCGATGCCGGGCTGGAGGTGACGCTGGTCGAGCAGGACGCGCAAGCCGAAGCGGCCGCCAAGGCGCGGGTGCGCGCGGTGCACGACCGCCAGCTTCGCAGCGGGCGGCTGGCCCCGCAGGCGCATGCGGAGCGCGTCGGGCGCATCGTGTATCGCCACGACCTGAAGGCGCTGCACGATGCCGATCTGGTGATCGAGGCGGTGATCGAGGACGTCGCCGTGAAGCAGGCGGTGTTCCGCGCGCTGTCCGGCATTGTGCGGCGCGATGCGGTGCTGGCGTCGAACACCTCGTATCTCGACATCGACCTGCTGGCTGACGAGGTGGACGCGCCGGAACGCGTGATCGGCACGCATTTCTTCAGTCCGGCGCATGTGATGCGGCTGCTGGAGCTGGTGCGCACCAGGCGCGTGCTGCCCGAGGCGCTGGCGACCGGGCTGGCCCTGGCGCGCCGGCTGCGCAAGGTCGCGGTGGTGGCCGGCGTGTGCGACGGCTTCATCGGCAACCGCATCTTCTACCGCTGGCGCATGCAGTGTGAATACGCGCTGGAGGATGGCGCGTTGCCCGCGGAGGTGGACGCCGCGCTGGAGGCGTATGGTTTCGCGATGGGACCGTTCGCCGTGCTGGACATGGCGGGGCTGGATGTCGACTGGATGATGCGCAAGCGGCGGGCGCCGACGCGCGATCCGCGCGAACGGTATTCTCCGGTGTATGACTGGATTTGCGAACGCGGGCGTTTCGGCCAAAAGACCGGCGTGGGGTTCTATATACACCAGGACGGCAAGCGGCTGCCCAGCCCGGAGGTCGAGGCGCTGATCCTGCGCGCGGCGGCGGAGCGCGGCATCACGCGGCGGGCCGTGCCGGCCGAAGAGATCCAGCAGCGCGTGCATGCGACGATGGTGAACGAGGGCGCGCGCATTCTGACGGACGGGATCGCCGCGCGGCCGTCCGACATCGACGTGGTGCTGGTGCACGGCTACGGCTATCCCGCCTGGCGCGGCGGGCCGATGCACGAGGCGGACGAGATTGGCCTGGACGTGGTGCTGCAGCGGGTGGAGACGATGCACGCGGAGAACGGTTTCGGCTGGGAGCCGGCGCCGCTGCTGCGGGAGATGGCGGCCGCCGGGCGCCGCTTTCGTGAGCTGAATGGGTAATACCAGGCGCCAAGCCAAGCGGATACCAGCCGCCCGGCACTTCAGCGAAGTGCCAAACTTTCGGGCGGCTGGTATGGCCGACCCATCACGTCCCTTCCTGGGTTTCGGCGGTCAGAGCTTGGTTGAACAGCGGGCAAGCAGTTTCCATGTCCCGTCCTGCTTTTGCCACACCATCAGGATGCCGAGATTGACCTGGTTTTTCTTGTCCCCGGTCTGGTTCTCGCCGACGAATTTGAAACGCACGATCGCGGCGTCACCAACCACGCGAACCGTGGTGTCATTATAGGCAAGCGACAGCCATTTCGTTTTGCCGTTGGTGGCGTTGGCGATGAAAGTCGCCTTATCCTCGACATGACCATCGGAGTGGCTGTAGCTCAATTCCGGTGCGCTGAGCAGGTCGAGTGCCTTCGCATCGCCCGCCATCAGGGCGGCGCGATGCGCTTCGGTGTTCTTGGCGACGGCCGCCTCGTCCGCCGTCGATGCGAAGGCCGATGGGGCAAACGTCAATGGGACAAACACCGGAGCGGCGGCCAACATACCAAACGCAAGTGCCGGCAAGGACAGATGACGACGATCGATGTTCATTGGTTTCCTCCTTTTTTGGTTCGGCTTCAGTGTCTGTAGTCAGACTCTTATGGATACCCGGGTCAAGCCTTCCCCCAGCATTTGTCCTGGTCGGCGGCCATGACGAAGCGGGCGCATGCGCCGGAACAATCCGGTCGTGCATTGACGCCGACGACGGTCAACGCCCTCCGGTCGAGGCCGCCGCGCGCCTGCCGATCGAACTGGCCAGCATCAGCAGATACCCATCCGGATCCTGCACAAAGACCTCGCGCTGGCCGCTCTCCTGCTCTCCGGTGCGCCGCCAGACCTCGCGCGGCCCGAGATAGATCGGCCAGCCCGCAGCGCTGAGCGCGGCGACAATCGGCTCGATCGTATCGACACAGACCTGAAACATCGCGCCTTGGCCCAGCGGCGCCTGCATCGGTCCGGTTTCGAACCGTCCATTGCGCTGGCACAGCATCACCTGCGCGCCCTCCGCGCGTTCCAGGTAGACGAAGCGTTCCGCCGGCCGCTGATAGGCAATGCCGAATCCCAGCACGTTGCACCAGAATCCCAGACTCGTTGCAATATCGGAAACGTGCAGCTCCGGCACCATCCTGGCCCAGCCGTGCCATGGCGGCGCACCGAATGTGTCAACCATTTCGCGATCTCCCGCCCGTGCCGGCGCCGGTTTGACCACGCATCCGCGATGGCGGATAGCTGGCGCCGATCAGGGATCGGAGGTGATGATGGCGTCTCGGGACGGTGCGATCGCGCGCGCGCTGGCGTTCTTCGACCGCGGTGGGTTTCGCGATCGCCTGGCGGAGCTGGTGGCGATTCCCAGCACCTCGCAGGACCCCGGGCACGAGGCCGACGTCGATCGCTACCTGCGCGCGGCGATCCAGCCCTGGCTGGAATGTATGGGCTTCACCGTCGCCGTGCACGAAAATCCGCGCGCCGGTTTCGGACCGATCCTGACCGCCGAGCGGATCGAGGACGCATCGTTTCCCACCGTGCTGACCTACGGCCACGGCGACACGGTGCGCGGGCTGGAGGATCAGTGGCGCGAAGGCCTGAACCCCTGGGTGCTGACGACGGAGGGCGATCGCTGGTACGGCCGCGGCACCGCCGACAACAAGGGCCAGCACGCGCTGAACCTGTCGGCGCTGGAGGCGGTGCTGGCGGAGCGCGAGGGGAAGCTCGGCTGCAACCTGCGCATGGTGCTGGAGACCTGCGAGGAGCGCGGCTCGATCGGCCTGCGCGAGTTCGTTGCGGCGCATGCCGACGCGTTGCGCGCCGATGTGCTGATCGCCAGCGACGGGCCGCGGGTGACGCCCGAGATGCCGACGATCGCCACCGGGACGCGCGGCACGTTTCATTTCGATCTAGTGGTGGATCTGCGCCCGGGCGGCGTGCATTCGGGCCATTGGGGCGGGCTGACCACCGATCCGGCGGTGGTGCTGACGCATGCGCTGGGCGCGATCATCGACCGGCGCGGCAAGATCCTGGTGCGCGATTGGCTGCCGGGGAATGGCGTGCCAACCAGCGTGCGCGCCGTCCTGAACGGCTGTCCGGTGGGCGGTGGCGGCGAGGCAGCCTCAGTCGATCCGGACTGGGGCGAGCCGGGGCTGACGCCGGCGGAGAAGATCTACGGCTGGAACAGCTTCATCGTGCTGGCGATGCTGTCGGGACGGCCGGAGAACCCGGTGAACGCGGTGGCGCCGAATGCCCGCGCGCATTGCCAGATCCGCTACACGGTGGACAGCGATCCGGCAACGTTCGCCGCCTCGTTGCGCAAGCATCTGGACGCCGAAGGTTTCGGTGGCGTGCGGATAGAGAACGCCGGCATCCGCATGCCGGCCAGCCGCACCGATCCGGGGCATCCCTGGGTGCGCTGGACCGTGGCGAGCATGGAACGTTCCCTCGGCAAGCGGGTGCAGGTGATTCCGAATTCCTCGGGCGGGCTGCCGGGGGACGTGTTCGTCGATCACCTCGGCGTACCGCTGGTGTGGATTCCGCACAGCTACAACGGCTGCAAGCAGCACGGGCCGGACGAGCACTTTCTGATCGCCCCGGCGCGCGAGGGGATCGCCGCGTTCGCGGGTATCTGGTGGGATTTGGGGGAGGGCGGGACACCGTAGGGCACACCCCCCTCGTCATGGCCGTCCCCGGACTTGTTCCGGGGATCAACCCGGCCGTACGTTCCGGACGCGTTCCATTCCGTCGTGCCTGGGCTCGACCCGGGAATCCGTTCCGGTACCGTGCCATTCCGTCATGCCCGGGCTTGACCCGGGCATCGGTCGCGGCACGGTGATGGAATGGATGACCGGGTTGATCCCCAGAACAAGTCCGCGGACGAGCATGACGTGTTTTGAGACGGGTGGCCTCGCCCGCGCGGCCTGGATCAGGCTAACCTACAAGTCGTCGTTTACCACACGGAGGCGGTATGCCGTATCGATTGAATGACGTCAGTTCGGTGGCCGCCCAGTCGGCGCCGCGGGAAGTGCGGCTGGCCGACTACGCGCCGCCGGCGTTCCTGGTGGACACGGTCGATCTGACCTTCGAACTGGACGAGGCAGCGACGAAGGTCACCGCGCGGATTTCGCTGCGGCGCAATCTGGCGTCGCCCGATCGCACCGCGCCGCTGCGGCTGGACGGGGAAGCCATGGCGCTGACCCGTCTGCTATGCAATGATGAAACACTGAGCGGCAATCAGTATCATCTGGACGGCCACGCACTGATCATTCCAGATGTGCCAGACACCTGCACGCTGACGATCGACAGCCGCATCGCCCCCAAGGATAACACCGAGCTCAGCGGCCTGTATGTCTCCAACCACAGCTACTTTACCCAGTGCGAGGCTGAGGGCTTCCGCCGCATCGCCTTCTTCCCCGACCGGCCCGACGTGATGGCGCGCTACACCACGACCATCATCGCCGACCGCGCACGCTGCCCGGTGATGCTGTCGAACGGCAATCCGGGCGCCGTGCAAGACCTTGGTGACGGCCGCCACCGCATGACCTGGACCGATCCGCATCCGAAGCCGAGCTACCTGTTCGCGCTGGTGGCCGGCGATCTGGTGTCGGTGCGCGACAGTTTCACCACGCGCTCCGGGCGGCACGTCGATCTGGGCATCTGGGTGCGCCGCGGCGACGAGGATCGTTGCGCGCACGCGATGCGCTCGCTGAAAGCCGCGATGACCTGGGACGAGGAAGTGTTCGGCCTGGAATACGACCTGGACGTGTTCAACATCGCCGCCGTGTCCGACTTCAACATGGGCGCGATGGAAAACAAGGGGCTGAACGTTTTCAACACGAAATACGTGCTGGCGAAACCGGAGACCGCGACCGACACCGACTATCAGGGGATCGAGGCGGTCATCGCGCACGAGTATTTTCATAACTGGACCGGCAACCGCGTCACCTGCCGCGACTGGTTCCAGTTGTCGCTGAAGGAGGGGCTGACGGTCTTTCGCGACCAGGAGTTCTCGGCCGACCAGGGCAGCCGCGCGGTGAAGCGGATCGGCGATGTGCGGGCCCTGCGCGCGGCGCAGTTCCGCGAGGATGCCGGGCCGTTGGCGCACCCGGTACAACCCGCCAGCTACATCGCCATCGACAATTTCTACACCGCGACGATTTACAACAAGGGCGCCGAGGTCATCCGCATGATGCACACGCTGTTGGGCAAGGCAGCGTTCCGCTGCGGCATGGATCTGTATTTTGCCCGCCACGACAACCAGGCAGTGACGATCGACGACTTCGCGCAGGCGATGCAGGATGCCTCGGGGATCGATCTGGCGCGGTTCAGGCTGTGGTACCACCAGGCCGGCACACCCGAGGTCTCGATCTCCGACATCTACGATGCGACGGCACGGCGCTACACACTGACTGTGGCGCAGCGGACGCCGCCGACCCCGGGTCAGCCGGACAAGCAGCCACTGGTCGTTCCGCTAGCGATGGGATTGCTCGGCGATGACGGAACAGAGCTGCCCACCCGTCTGGCGAATGAAGCCGCCGCGCACGCGGGCACCCGCGTGCTGCTGGTTACCGAGGCCGAGCAGAGCTTCACCTTTGTCGACGTGCCAAACCCACCGACGCCATCTCTGCTGCGTTACTTTTCGGCGCCAGTCCGTCTGACCGGCCTGACACGGGAACGTCTGCACTTTCTTGCAGCGCACGACACCGATCCGTTCGTGCGCTGGGAGTCCGGGCAGCAATACGCGACGGGATTGCTGCTCGACGGCGTGGCCGCCTTCCGCCGCGGCGAGCCGATCCCCGTCGATCCGGCGCTGATCGAGGCGATGGCAGCAACCCTGGCACTGGGCGACGCCGATCCGGCCTTCGCCGCGGAGGCACTCAGCCTGCCGAGCGAGACCTTTCTGGCCGACCAGATGGCGGTGGCCGACGTCGATGCGCTCCACACGGTGCGGGAACGTGTACGTGCGGCGATCGGCAACGAACTGCGCGATGCACTGCGCGCCACCTATGAGCGGCTGACCGACACCGGGCCCTATCAGATCGATGGCGGCTCGATCGGCCGCCGCGCGTTGCGCAACACGTGTCTTGCCTATCTCGCGGTCGGCCCCGCCGGCGTGCAACTGGCCAAGGCACAGTTTGATGCCGGACGGAACATGACAGACGTATTGACCGCGCTCGCCGTGTTGTCGGGCATCGACTGCCCGGAGCGCGAGGCGGCGCTGGCCGCGTTCCATGCCGCCTGGCACGACGACGCGTTGGTGCTGGACAAGTGGTTTGCGATCCAGGCGACCTCGAAGCTGCCGGGCACGCTCGATGCGGTGCGTGCGCTGGCGCGGCATCCGGACTACGATCTGCGCAACCCGAACCGCATCCGCGCGCTGGTCGGCAGCTTCGCCGGCGGCAATCCGGTGCGCTTCCATGACGTGTCCGGCGGTGGCTACCGATTCTTGGCCGATACGATCATCGCGCTGGATCCGACGAACGGGCAGGTGGCAGCGCGGATGGTCTCGCCGCTCGGCCAGTGGCGCCGCGTCGATGCCGAGCGTCAGGCGCTGATGCAGGCGGAGCTGCAGCGCATCCTTGATGTGCCGAACCTGACCAGCAACACGTTCGAGATGGCATCGAAGAGCCTGACCTGAGCGAGCAGAAGCCGTACACCCGCTCTTGCGGGCCTGGGCCGCGAAGAGCCGACCAAGGTCGAGGAGCGGGAGAGGTGTACGAGGCACGGCAACCCTCACTTGAGTACTGGTTCATCAGGGCCTTGAGGCCAACCTCCGACCGGGCCATCATCGCCGGTATCGCCAGGCCGCTCCGGCCAACATGCACACAACGGAGACCCAAATGCTGAACTTTGGCACGTCGATGTTCTTTACCGACTACTCCATGGCACCCGGCGAGCTCGGGATGGCGTTGGAGGAGCGGGGCTTCGAATCGGTCTGGGCGCCGGAGCACTCGCATATTCCGCTGTCGCGCAAGACACCGTTCCCCGGCAGCGGTGATCTACCGAAGAAATACTACGACGCGATGGACCCGTTCGTCACGCTGACCGTGGCGGCGATGGCCACCAAGACGCTCAAGGTCGGCACCGGCATCTGCCTGGTGGCGCAGCGCGATCCGATCCAGACCGCCAAGCTGGTCGCCTCCATCGACCAGGTCTCTGGCGGCCGCTTCCTGTTCGGCATCGGCAACGGCTGGAACCAGGACGAGATGGAGAACCACGGCACCGTTTTCGCCACCCGCCACAAGCTGGCGCGCGAAAACGTCGAGGCCATGAAGGCGATCTGGACCAAGAGCAAAGCCGAATACCACGGCGAGTTCGTGAATTTCGATCCGATGATGGCTTGGCCGAAGCCGGTGCAGAAGCCGCACCCGCCGGTGATCGTCGGCGGTGCCTTTCCGTACTCCGCGCGCCGTGCGATCCGTTACGGCGACGGCTGGATCCCGCAGGCCGCGCGCGGCGGCTACAGCGAGATCGCCGACATGATCCCGGAGTTCCGCAAGATGGCGACGGAGGCGGGGCGCGATCCGGCGTCGATCGAGATCACCGTCTGGTTCCCCAAGCAGGATGCGGACCTGATGAAGCGCTACGAGGACCTGGGCGTCGCGCGCGTGGTGTTCAACCTCGACTCCGACAAGGCGGACAAGGTGATGCCGGTGATCGACAGCCTGGCGGGATTGATGCGGAAAGTGAACGTATGATCCGCCGCGCCGGCTGCCCCTCCTGGCGGGGCTGCCGGAAGCGCGGGCGCTGAACGGCAGAAGCTTCGTTCACTTGCCACCGTCAACGGCAAGCGTTTGACCGGTGATCCACCCGGCGAAGTCACTGGCGAGGAACAGCACGGCATGGGTAATGTCCGCGACCGTGCCGAGTCGGCGCAGCGCGATCGCCTGCAGCAGGCGCTGTTGCCCGTCCGGGCCGTAGGCGTCCCATTGACGCTCGGTCGTCGGGTTGGAACGAACAAAGCCGGGGGCGACGCTGTTGACGGTGATGCCGAACGGGCCGAGTTCGTGCGCAAGCTGGCGCGTCAGCCCGATTTCTCCCGCCTTGGCGGCGGCATAGGCCTGGATGCCGGTCAGGCTGACGCCCAGCCCGGCGCCCGACGAAATCGTAACGATCCGGCCGCGCCCGGCCGCTTTCATCGCCGGAATCACGACCTGCGCCATCAGGAATGCGCCCGTCAGGTTGACGGCCAGGATGGCGTGCCAATCCGGCTCCGGAACATCCTCGACGGGTCGCCCGACCTGTCCGCGCACGCCGCCGGCGCTGTGCACCAGAATGTCCACCGCACCGATCGACGCGATCGCCGCCTGCACGGCGGCGCGGTCGGCGACGTCGAGCGTTAGGATTTCCAGGTTTTCGGGCGCGCCGGCGCGGGTCTCGGCGAGGCCAGCGGCGTTTATATCGGCGGCGATCGTGCGAGCGCCGAGGCCCGCGAAGGCGTGGGCGATGCCGCGGCCGATGCCGTGACCTGCGCCGGTGACCAGCACGGTGCGCCCGGAGAAATTTATATCCATCAGCGCACCGCCGCCAGTTCAGTGAGATTGGCGCGGTCAAGTCTTCGCGCACCATCCTCGATCTCGTGGATCATTGCGATAAGCCGCGCATTGCATGGCGTCGGTACTCTGAGCGCCGCGCCTTCCTCCACCACTGGGCCGAGTTGAGCATCGACTTCCGTACGACGTTTTCGAATCGCGAGGTCGCGCCAGATGCCGCTGTGCGATTTTGCCGACCTACGGTTGTGCACGACCATAACATCCATCGAAGCGGCGAGCGATGCGGCGCTGCCGCCGGGCGCGAAGGCGGCGGGGTCGAAGCCGTTGAATCCCTGCGGCGCAATGCGCTTGGCCGCCGCCACGGTCATCACCTCGCGCGCCACGCGCGTCAACACCTCGCGGCTGCCGGCGTCGTCGAACACGTCGGCGATCGAATCGTCGGTCAGCGCGGTCGCGAACAGCAGCGCACCATATCCGAGCTTGCCCCACAGATAGCCGAGGATGTTGTCAGTCATGATTGCGCCTGGCTCGAACGTGGTCAGCACCGCGTGCAGTGCCATCAGACGCGGCGTGATTGCACCGTCCAGTTCGCCAAGCACGCAGGCGCCACGGCCGCCGAACAGGATACGGCCGGGCTCCAGATAGTCCGCGCCGAAATTGATGAAAGCACCGATTACGTTCGGCAGGCCGAGGACGCGGCCGATGACGAACTCATTCAGCCCATTCTGGAACGAGGCGACGTAGCCGCCCTCCGCCAGATGGGGTGCGAGCTGGCGCGCAGCGGCGTCGGTATGATGCGCCTTGACGCAGAGCAGGATGCGGTTGAACCGGCCTGTTACGTCCTCCGGTGTGGCGGCGCTCACCTTCTGCGTGAAGTTGGTAACTGGGCCTTCAATGATGAGGCCGCGCTCGCGCATCGCAACGACGTGCTCGGCGACCGCATCGACCAGCAGGACGTCGTGCCCGGCGCGCGCCAGATGCGCGCCGATGGTGCCCCCAATTGCGCCTGCGCCCCAGATCAGCAGTGTATCGCTCATGCCCACGGGCCTTCGATAAGGTCGCGCGTCTCGGCGACCGCGACGTCCCACAGCGCCAGCATCTCCTCGTCGGGGCGCTGGTAAAGCCCGCCGAAATTGCCGTCGCCCAGCACCCGGCGTACTTCGGCGGGTGGCAGCAGGCGCAGCGTGTCGAGGTTGGTCATCGGCTTGCCGCCAGCCGGCGCGGCGACGTTGCCGAGTCGCGTCCAGGGGAAATTCTCCATCCAGGACGCGTGCGAGCCGATCTTGTCGATCTCCATCACCTTTGCCCAGGTACGCGGCGCGTTCCACCAGTTGTGAAAGCGCACGCGACAGTCGGGGTGTTGGGAAATCCATTCGACCGCGAGGCCGGCGGCCGGCGCGTTGCCGCCATGACCGTTGCACAACAAGATGCGCCGGAAGCCGGATTGCGCCAATCCGTCCAGCAGGTCGCGCACGACGGCCAAATAGGTTTCCACCCGCAGCGTGAGCGAGCCCGGATAGGCCATGAAATAGGGCGTGATGCCGTAGGCCAGCACCGGGAACACCGGCACGCCGAGCGGCGCGGCGGCCTCGGCGGCGACGCGATCGGACAAAATGCTGTCCACTGACAGGCTCAGGTAACTGTGCTGCTCGGTGCTGCCGAGCGGCACCACGCAGCGGTCATCGTGGTGGAGGTACGCCTCCACCTGCATCCAGTTTATCTCGCTGACGCGCATGACGTCCTCATTCGCTCGCCCAGAACCAGATTATTGCCACAAGATGCACAGTAGCGATACACGCTCCGAGTCGGGGTCATGCCAAAGAGCGGACGTTGGACGACCCTAGCCAGAGGGCGTGCTCCATTAAGCTTGATGTGCCGATGTCCACGTGCATGCGGCCGACCCTGATCAGCTATGGAACAAAAGCAGGGCGCCAGGTTGCCCTGGACAACCTTGGCCTGCGTCTGACCATCCGCCTAGGGGCGATGCTCGCGGTCGCCATCGCGGCGCTGGCCACGATCATCAAACACTGACCCGCCTGACAACGGGCCGGCCGTGTGCTACAGGGGCGCCTCCATGCGCCGTTTCTTTCTCCCGAGCCTATAGCGAGCCTAAGAACCTAGCCGTAGTACCCTAAATGCTTGATATCATTGAGTGTCCCCGTAGCTCAGCAGGATAGAGCACAGGATTCCTAAGGCCGTAATGGGCCTTTTCAGCTCTCCTCATATTTCCTCTCCGGTCGAAAAGTTTGCAGATAGGGCTTGCGGAATATCCCGCGTATGCCTTCATTACGCATCGGCCCTAATCTCCCCATGGGTGAGACAAACGAGAGACAAAGGAGAGCACAGGATGCGGCTCACCGACATCACCGTCCGCAACCTCCCGGTGCCCGAGCGGGGTGCAAAAATCTACGTGTGCGACCACTTCGACGGGTTCGGTGTCCGGGTATCGCAAGCGGGGACGAAGGCGTTTGTGCTCACCTACGGCAAGCACCGCGAGCGGGTGACGATCGGGCGCTACCCCATCCTTGGGCTCGCCGAGGCCCGCGTTGAGGCAAAGCGCATCCTGGCCGAGCGGACGCTCGGCAAGCACCGCCCGGCCCGCCTGAAGGCGTCCGAGGCGCTGACCCGGTTCCTGGGGGAGCAGAAGGAGAAGAACCGGCCGCTCACTGTCCGGTATACCGAGGCGATACTCCGCAACCACTTCCCAAAGATCCTCGACAAGCACCTGGAGGACATCCGCACAGATGACGTGACCAACGTCACCGACAAGTTGTTGAAGAAGGGACAGCCCGCCGCCGCCAATCACGCCTTCACCGCCATCCGCACCTTTCTCCGGTGGTGCGTCAGGCGCCGATACATCCACCATTCGCCCATCGAGGGCATCGAACTTCCTGCCAAAGCCGCGTCGCGCGAGCGCACCCTCACGGACGACGAGTTGCGCATCGTCTGGACTGCCGCGGACGAGCTGGACGGCCACTTTGGCGTCATCGTTAAGCTGCTCATACTCACGGGCCAGCGCCGCTCTGAGATCGGCGGCTTGCAGGCTGAGTGGTGCAGCATCCCGGCCGCGCCGCGAGCCAACTCGCAACCTACAATATGTCTTCCATCGGAGATCACGAAGAACGGCCGCGTTCACTCTTTCCCGATCGGGCCGACCGCCGCGGCCACCCTTTCTTCGAGCATCACCGCTTCGACCACGAGCATCTTCCCAGCGAGAGGGCATGACACCAAACCCTTCAACGGGTGGAGCAAGGGGAAGCTACTGCTCGACCAGAAGGCGAAGATAGCGCCGTGGACACTGCACGACCTGCGCCGCACCTTCGCCACCGGCCTACAACGGCTCGGCGTGCGCATCGAAGTCATCGAAGCATTGCTCAACCATGTGTCGGGCACCCGCGCGGGCATCGTCGGCGTCTACCAGCGGCATCACTACCAAGATGAGATGCGCGAGGCGGTGGAGCAGTGGGAAAGCCATCTGCGCACAATTCTCGAAGGGAGGAAAGTTGAGGAAACCTGACGAATTGACCCGGACGGTTCCTCAGCTTTAATCTTCCTGCGTCCGGCAATCCCGCCGGAGCCTACGCCGTCATGACGGCTCCTTACCAGGAGTCCGACATGATGGGACCGAACGAGAGCATCTTCTATACCAAAAAGGAGGTGTGCCAGATCATCCGACTTTCACCAGCTCAGTTGGATAGGTTGCGTGCTGACGGGAAGTTTCCAGAACCGGTTTCACCGACTGGAGCGCCTAACGGCAAGCTGCTTTGGCTGAAGGTGGAGGTGGGGGACTGGTGCCTTACACGTCCTCGGAGGAAGCTCAAACCACCGCGTGACGAATCCCTGACCGACGACCCGCCGGGCAACCGTCCGGGTCTGCACTAGGGAGCCGGGGGAGGTGTCGGGTTGCAAACCGCCCTCCCCCTTTTCACGCACGCGAAAGGCCGCCGAGCGCCTGAGGGCGCAGCGGCCTGTGCGATAGGGGACCAGGCAGCCCAGGGACCCCACGCACCGCTCACGACCCCCCTATCGGGGGCTATGCCAAGGGGTGATACGGAGCGACCCATGTATCACCCTTGGTATCACGGTTGGTTCCGCGAAAAACGCAGATAAATCAAACAGTTCCCGCACCACTGTTCGCGTGGCTACCGCCCCGACCCAAATGTCTTTTCTGGCTATCTCGTCCCTGTCCTATCGTCCCTGTCCTTGAAAACCTGAAACCCCCTCGCACGAGGCGGACGCCACCCCTGAAGGTAACCTTACAGGGGGGCTGCCTCCCGATTGCGAGGGGGACGCCATTTGGGTCGGGGCGCTGCGCTCCACACGACGAACAGTGGTGCGGGGACAGTCCACTGGTCACCGCCAGACGGCGTGGATACAGTCCCGGCGCCGGCAACGGCGCCGACCGGCCCAAACTCGCCGCCGAACAATCGGCGGCGAGTTTGTTTCGTGAGACAATGACCGAGGACGGTTCTTTCGTTTTCCAACCGGCGATTGCTCCCGCGGTCAGTTGCTACGACACGACGACCTGCGGCCCGTCGCCGGGCACGCTATGATTCTCGGCACCGATTACGTTTCGACAAATATCAAACCCGTTCGACTTTCGACCGACGCGCTGCGCCGGCACCTTTACATCATCGGCAAGAGTGGGACCGGCAAATCCGTGCTACTCGACAACCTCATCACCGATCTGATCGAGAACGGTTCCGGCTGTTGCCTGATCGACCCGCACGGGGATCTGGCGGAAGCCGTGGCTTCACGGGTTCCGCAGAAGCGGATCAACGATGTCATCTACTTTGACCCAGCCGACCTTTCTTATTCGCTCGGCTATGACCCACTGGCGTGCACCGCCCCAGACAACCGGCCCTTGGTGGCCGAGAACGTCCTTTCCGCCTTCGCTCATGTCTGGGGTCTTTCGGCGCAACACACCCCACGATTGCTTCACATACTGCGCAACGCGCTGCGGCTGCTCCTGGACAACCAGGAGACCCTTCTGGGGTTGCCTCACTTGCTCACCAACGCCCGATACCGGGAACGATTGCTAAGGCGACGCCCAAAGACAACCGAATCGCGTGAGGTCACCTGGTCTGGAACTTCGGCGAGGGAGATTCCGGCGCGGGCAGGTGTTCGTTAGATTCTCGGGATGATAGACACATCAGTGATTCGCGAACGGTTCA